>CAZOFA010000013.1:0-37931 GCA_964578975.1 uncultured Coxiellaceae bacterium | reverse complement strand
CTGACACGCAAAACCTGGATTGCTTCGCTTCGCTCGCAATGACGATTTTTTAGTTGCTACTAAATGGAGATACATCATGGATAGATCGAGAATTTCTTTTGCGGACGCTGTTTCAATCGGCATCGGTGGCATGATCGGGGCGGGGATTTTTTCTATCTTGGGCGTAGTGGCGCAAGCTGCGGGCACCGCCATGTGGCTCTCTTTTTTCATCGGCGGCATCGTTGTGCTCTTTTCCACATATTCTTACGCAAAACTCGGCGCACGTTTTCCGTCCGCAGGTGGTGCGGTGCAATTTTTAATTCAAGGATTTGGCGTTGGAACTGTCAGTGGCGGTATCAATATTTTTATGTGGATTGCTTATATCATTTCTATTGCGTTATACGCCCAAGGTTTTGCCGCTTATTTTATGACTTTTTTCCCGACGTATACCACACCTTGGCTCACCAAACTGGTTTCTTGCAGTATTGTTATTTTGTTTACATTGATTAATTTACTGGGCGCCTCATCCGTCGGAAAAGCAGAACTTTTTATTGTGTTGATCAAAGTCAGCATCCTGATATTTTTTTCCATCACTGGATTGTTTTTCATTCATCCGAGTTATCTTGCGCCAGCGCAATGGAATGGTGTGGAAAATATTTTTTTTGGTGCCGGTATTTTATTTATTGGCTATGAAGGATTTGGATTGATTACCAATACGGCAGCCAACATGGATAATCCACAAAAAAATTTATCCAGGGCGCTATATACCAGTGTTTTTATGGTGATGATTATTTACATCATCGTATCGATTACTGTCTCAGGAACACTAACGGTCGGGGAAATTAATCAATTCGGTGATTATGCATTAGCGGCCGCGGCAAAACCGTTTTTAGGAACGTTTGGATTCAAACTGATGGCGATCGCGGCTTTATTTTCTACCGCGTCTGCCATTAATGCGACTTTGTTTGGTGCCACTAACGTGAGTTATCTCATCGCACGCGACGGAGAATTACCGTCATTTCTTGAAGATGATGCATGGAGAAATGCAACCGGTGGTTTACTCATTACAACGCTCATCGTCATTATTTTTATTCTGTTTTTTGATTTAGCCGGAATTGCAATGATGGGCAGCGGCGCTTTTTTATTAATTTATGCGGCGGTGAATGCGGGGCATTTGCGTGTGCTCGATCAAACCAATGCTAAAAAATCATTAGTGCTTATTGCACTTATTTTAAGTTTATTATTATTTTGCATTCTTGAAGTGTATACCTATCAACATGCGCCTTTCGCTGTGTATACCACGTTTATTTTATTGTTGAGTTCGTTTGTTGCTGAAAAACTTTATAACAGTGTGCTCGGGGTCTGACCCCTTCTTTTCTTTATCGCTGAAATAAAAAAGCGATTAGGCAATAGACCGTCGTGTCTTGATCGGTGTTATGCCGCCTAACCTTTTGATTTATGAAATGGATGCTTTATAGAGGTCATTCAAGCTTGATCAATTGTATTATACTTTAATTAAGACCTTCTTGGTTGAGGCACTTCTATGCAGCGTAAAGAGTCTCAAGATTCGGTAACTCAAGTAAAAGATGCATTAAAAGCGAATGGGCTCGCCGATTATTACGTTGTTTCGGAATATCAGGGCGGCGTGATGATTAAGGAAAGTGATGAAAATTTTCCAGGACCAGCTCAAAAAAGCAGACTGACGATGATCCTTCAAGCCAGATTTAGCGAATCCCTGCAGATTGATGAAAGCCTATCTCAGATTGGAGACATCTCCGTACTTTTGTTACGTGCCGTTAAAAAAGAAAATGAAAGTAAGCACAATTCAATTCCGCAAGGATTTGAAAATTTACCCGAATATTCTTTTCTATCACCCGATTTTAAACCGCATATTCAAAATTCTCTAGCATCAAACCCAATGGCGAAATTAAATCATCCATCCGATGTTGACAATTTTCCTGACGAACTTAAATCTCCCATCAGCCTTGAGATACCACAAATCCCCGTGAAATTGCGTTGCAGAAATGTCTCGGGAAATCTAGCTAATCATTGTTATGATCTTCGTGA
The DNA here is from genome assembly GCA_964578975.1 of uncultured Coxiellaceae bacterium. Lineage (GTDB taxonomy): Bacteria > Pseudomonadota > Gammaproteobacteria > DSM-16500 > DSM-16500 > CAYRUP01. Next base: position 35,885 of record CAZOFA010000013.1, on the reverse strand, counting down.
AATATTACTGCTTCCAGCAGATGAAGATGGAATGCGCACGCATCCTCTTATCCAGCCAATCTATGAAGATGAAAAGCTGACGAATCCCGCTTCCAAATTTTCTATCGCCGACATTATACCCGCTGTTAATGAATTAAAAATAATTAACAATATGGTTGAAGAAGCCAATGCACTCAGAAAACAAATGGTTTTTCCTCGCGATGCAATATTCAATAATAAAGAATATCCGGCCATTTTTGTGTTTGGTAGCAATCTGGAGGCGCTCGCTCTGTTTACTTTTATTCAAAAAACTCAAGGAAATGATCCTAGTCTAAAAATTTCAGGAATAAAGGTTGAAAATAACATTATGTATCTTGACCAAAAAAATTGTAAGGATGGATTGGTTGAAAAATTGTTAAGTCCATTTGAATTCAAAGATGAAAACGACAAAAAAGAAATGAAATATTTAGGTGAAAGGACTAAAAATCTTGATGAGCATTATAGTGGCAATAGAGTGAAAAAAATGTTTCCGGGAATCTCGAGAAATGATAAGTGCAAGACTGCTTTTGCCAAGTTGCAAAAAAGTATTCAAGAGAAGGAAAAGCTTGCGCAGAAGCAAACTGAGGAAACGACTTCGCGTTCACGACGATCAATCAGTTAATTGTTCAGGGACACGGGGTCAGGCTTGTGTAGCTCACCCAGCACATGCGGGTAACCGTTCATTTAAACCTACCCAAATCTACTTATTATAGATTTAGCGTTAAATTCTTGCTTCGCCACATCATATCTAACAATAGCTAAGCCACTGCCCCGATAGAGGGACGCAGGGGTCAGATGAAATCTCCAACCTATTCAGTGTTTGTTGGGCTTTTAGCACAACCGACTGTTATTTTCTTTTAATACAAGTTTCACCGCCTAATGTCGTTTTACCCTCAATGATTGCGGTACCTTTGATGCCATCAGCGGTTGTTTTATAAATAATAACGCCCGTTTCTTTTGGGGTTGGTTTTTCAATGGTGAATAATACCGCCACTGTATTGTCATCTTCTGTATTGAAAACACCTTTTCCTTTGGTATTAGAATTTTCTTTTGCAAACTTCCAAGCGAAATCATAAAGATTTCCAGATTTAGAAACGGTCAATACGCCATCGGTATATTCTTTTTCAGAAGGGGCGTGACCTTTGCAATCATAGACTCCAGAAATGTCGGCTGCAAAAGCGCATGTCGTGAATGCAAATAGTAATGCGGTGGAAAGAGTTAATATATTTTTCATAGCCATTAAGTCCTTTTGTTGGTGGGTGTATAGAAGATGTTACGGTAAGTTTTTATAGGTGTCCATGCGGAATTTCTTGGCTCTTTGAGTGCGCGGTGTTTTAATCCACACTATTAAAAATAAATTTTAGGATATTTTATGCAGTTCAACCTCACCACACCCGAACAAGTTGGGTTTGATTCAAAACGTTTAGAACGAATAAAAACCGTCATGCAAGCTCAGATCGACAATAAGCAAATGATCGGCGTCAGTTCCATGATTGCGGCGCAAGGTAAAATTGTGCAGTTTGAGCAATTTGGATGTATGGATACGACCGGCACAAAAAAAATGTCGCCAGATGCTATTTTTCGTATTTATTCGATGACAAAACCGATTATTTGTATGGCGTTGATGATGTTGTATGAACAGGGGCTGTTTCGTTTATTTGATCCGGTTGCCAAGTTTATTCCGGGTTTTGCAAAACCAAAAGTGCTCGTGATGGATGCTAAAGGAAATAAAACAGAAGTCGACGCTATGCGGCCGATGTTGATTAGCGATTTATTAAAACATACCTCAGGATTGACCTATGATTTTTTGGAAGATTTTCCCGTCGGTGAATTGTATCGTCAAGCAAGCATTACCCATGATGCAAAAAAATCGTTAGCAACCTGTATTGAAGAGTTAGCCCGCTTGCCACTCGCTTATCAACCGGGAACACAATGGCATTATAGTCTTGGTATTGATGTGGCGGCGCATTTAATTGAAATCATCGCCAATCAACCGCTCAATCAATTTCTGAGCGACAAAATTTTTAAACCATTAGGCATGGTCGATACGGGATTTTATTTAACGCAAGATCAATTACCACGCTTAGTGTCGATGTATGGGCGACATGATATTGCCGAAAACAATATGACAATTAGTCAACTCATCAAAGCATGGGAAACCAATCCTACTCGTCCATTAGATGTGTCAAAGACGGCTCCGACATCGGATCCGAATTTTATGCGCGGTGGTTATGGTCTTTTTTCTACGATGCAAGATTACATGCGTTTTGCACAATTACAATTAAACGAGGGTGAATTGGATGGCGTACGATTGCTGTCACGTAAAATAATCAATCTCATGTACACGGATCACCTTCCCGCGAATTTAAAACCAATGGTATTAGGCGCATTTCCGATACCCGGTTATGGATTTGGTTTAGGTTCACGCGTGTTAGTCAATGTGGCAGATTCGCAAATGCCTGGTTCATTAGGTGAATTTGGTTGGGGTGGTGCGGCTAAAACGTATTATTGGGTTGATCCAGTTGAAAAAATCGTTGGATTGTTTATGCGACAAGACATGATGGATTTCACTTTTCCGGAAAAAGATTTTCAAGTGTTGACGTATCAAGCGTTGCAATAATAGGAATGCAAAATGAATGAAAAACCAAAAGCGGCTTTTGATAAAGAGAAAACTCTTGTTACGGATTACTGGGAAAATGTGGGCGAAGTTAAGTTTTATCATCATTCTTTGCATGAATTTCGTGACGACTAAACCGTGGTTTTTATTTTTTAGAGCAATGAAAAGGTAAGCCTTCATAATTCGTCATTGCGAGGAGCGCAGCGACGAAGCAATCCATAAAAAATCATCAATTTAATTAGCTTTATGGATTGCTTCGTCGCTACGCTTCTCGCAATGACGGCTAATTAAAGTCAACCAACAACGGCGCATGATCAGACACTTCTTCTTTTAAAACTGAAAATGCGTTCACGTTAATATCAGGCGACGTAAAAACATAGTCAGCAAATTTTTCTTCTTTGGGATAATAACTCGTTCTGGTCGACGTAATATTGTTTGCAGCAACAAGATCATTCATGCCATCGGAAATGATTTTTAAACTTTGTGTGTCAGGCCTTAAATTAAAATCGCCACACAAAATTTTGCGCGCATGTACACCATTCATAAATTGTTTAATTTTTTCTGCTTGCGCAATCCGTGCTGGCGTATCTGTTTTCCCTTGACCATTCCATAATCCATGCACATTCATAATCGTATATAGATTTCCATCGATATTGCATTTAGCCCACTGCAAAATACGCGAATGCGAAGGTCCGCGGCCTGAATAACTGGGGTTTTCATGAATCATGCTGTCACCTTCCGCCAGCACATCAATTTGTTTTTTGATGAACATGCTAATGCCATAAATCCCATTCACTGCCGGTTTGAAATATCCACGATGATGCGGTAAAAGTGTTTGTATCTCAGAAAAAATATTTAACGACACGCGGCGATCTTCCAGCGTAATCATTTCTTTCGCATCATGATACACTTCTTGAAAACAGAAAATATCAATGTGTTGATAATCTGAAATAAACTGGTGCAGTGGTTCACGCACATGACCACCCCAGATATTGAGCGTGATTAATTTCATAATTCATCCCGACTATTAAATACCAAGTTTATGCGCTAACTGGTTGCTCAACTGATCATTCATTTCATATTCACGCACGTGAAAACGAAAAATATTACTGTTGAGTGTATCCATCAGTCGCGTTTTATTTTCTGTGCTGGATTGATTGTAAATCTCCAACAAATAATTCATGCCTAATAACTCTATGAAGTCATGCTCAGTTCTGTTGCTCATGTTGTTAATAAATTCGATGCATGCTGCAGCATCTGGCATAAGACTTTTCTTTTGAGCTTCATCGAGAACAAGATCATAACCCGAGCTAAAATATTTTATTAAGTCATGTTTATTGTGAATCAAACTTTCTGCTAAGTGAGGCACTGCATTTTTCAACGTTAAATGCAGCGGTGATGACAGAAGTTGATCGATTGATCCAATCAGATTTTTTAAATCTGATGCAAAACGTTGATCATGGATGAGTTGTTTCAGAAGTTCAGGATCAAGTGTAAATAACAAATTCAAATCATCGGGTTGTTTAAGAAACTGAATAATCTGTAATCTATTTATAAGCAAATTTGTTTTTGGTTCAGTCACTGCAAAATAAACAGATCGACGAGAAAAATATAACTTGATTGCTTGAATCATCATTGTGTCTAGTCGAGGTAATTTATCCCTATTAATTATTGAAAAAAATCCACATAGCTGGTCATCGGTCCTCGCATGTGCTAAAAACTGACAAAATTGTTTAGAGTTTGTAATAGATAATCCTGATAAGTCATACGAGCCTAAGTATTGCCGTTTGTATTGCGCAACGAATTTTCCCAGCACTGCTTTTGTTGTTTGTGTTGCTAATGATGAAAAAAAAGATCGAGTGTTTTTGGATTGCGCCGCTGTACGCGAAAACTTGCTTAGCATATGATGTCCTTATGAAATCATTCTTAAAACGTAGGAGGTATATACATAAGATCCATGGAAAACGCAAGACGAAAGGCGAAAGATGCACGGTTCTTTGATATTACTTATACGACAATGGCAGAAGGAGTTTAACGCATGGAAGCTGACATTCTCATCCAAAAAAAATGGCTTTCATTTATCGGCATCGCTTTACTGTCTTTTGGATGCTATCTCGATTACACCGTTGTCAATATTGCTTTACCCACCATCCAAAAAGAATTACACGCCAATTTAATTTCGTTGCAGTGGGTAATGAATATTTATTTTTTAGCCTTATGCATTTTAGCCACCATCATGGGACGCTTGGGTGATTTATATGGACGTCGATTTATTTTTTATGTGGGCATTATCATTTTTGCCTTTGCTTCCTTGTTAGCTGGATTTTCTGCTACGATTTTTTGGTTGATTGTCGGGCGATTGTTGCAAGGAGTGGGAGCGGCGATTGTTTTTCCTCTCGGGCCATCTTTGTTACCCGCCTCATTTCCGCTGAATGAGCGCAATAAAGCTATTGCTTTATTAGGCAGCACCGGAGGAATTGCATTAGCACTCGGCCCGGTGTTGGGGGGATTAATCGTGACCTATTGGGGCTGGCGCTGGATTTTTTTTATTAATATTCCAATTATTTTTTTAGGATTTCTGTTTAGTTGGAATTCGGTTTATGAATCAACCATTGAATCAGTAAAATCTTTTTTAGATTGGAAAGGCATGATCTTCATTGCATTTACCATGGGTAGTTTAATTTTGGGTTTACTCAATACGCAACAGGCCGGATGGTTAAACCCAATGACACTGATTTATTTTTTCGTCACTCTCATCAGTGCATTTTGTTTAATTCAAGTTGAAAAAAAACAAAATAATCCTTTAATTAATTTTAATGATTTTTCGAACGTCATGTTTTATGGTGGCGCGATGCTATGTTTTTTAGCGGGGTTATTAAGTGCGGTGGCATTATTGTTTGATCCATTATATTTAGAAATTATTCGCGGACATTCCCCGCAAACTTCGGGTTTAATTTTATTTTCCATTCCATTAGCCGTGCTGATTTTTGCGGTCGTCATGGGGTGGTTAGCCACGCATTTTGGTATTATTCATACGATTTTGTTAAGTGTATTCATTGCTTTTCTATCTGGATTATTGCAATTATTTTTTATTGATTATCCAGCGTTGTGGTACATCATTTTTTCTTTCATTGTTTTAGGCATTGTGTGGGCCGCGGGAAATACCATTCCAATTATCGCAGCGCAAACAGCGGTTGAACCCGCGCGTATTAGTGTCGCAACAGGAACCATGATCACGATGTTTAATATCGGGGGTTCACTGGGTCTTGCTATTTCTGTCGTGGTTTATCATTTTTTCGCCATGAAAACGTTAACGCTTTCATCGCACGCGATCACACTTTTAGAAAAATTAATTGCAAATCCGGCTACGGCTATGCAAACTGCCATGAATCAAGAGACGTATGATTTATTTAATACAGCATTCATGCATGGTTTTTCAGGCGCAATGGGATTTATTGTGGTGATCTCAACGCTGATTTTTTTCAGTATCTTAATTAATAAATGGATAAACTCTCAGGTCAATTAAGGTTAGTTCAATGTCTAAGTATCTCGGGGCATGTCACTGTAGTGCAGTCAAATTTTATTGTGAGGGCGATCCGTTTTTCACTCAGTATTGTCATTGCAACAAATGCCGTGAAGTGGCATCACAATCAAAACGTGAGGCAGACAAACAAGGTTATAGTTGGGCTGCTGGCTATTTAACATCCCGTTTTCATATCACATCAGGTGCGGATCATCTGGATGAAGTTATTAGAAACAACGCAAAATTATTATTGTGTCAATCATGTCGCACGCTGATTTATGGTATTTCTCTCGATCCAACCCGACAAGCTGGCATTGGCATTAATGTAAATAATTTTTATTTTAAAGAAGCCATGCCAGACTCTTTCAAGCCTGTTCGACATATTTGGTATGTCAACAGAGTGATTAATTTTGACGATCACTTACCAAAATTTAAAGATGCTCCCCAAGAACAATTTGGTTCAGGCGAGCTCACGATTTGATTTTAGATTCCTTTCCAGCGATTAAATTACGAATGTTATTATGATGTCGATAAATTAATAAAATGCCGATGAGGGTGGTGACGAGAGTAAAATGATTTTGAGTCCAATACCATGCGTAAAATGGCGCGGCTAACGCAGCAATGACAGCTGCCAGTGACGAGTAACGAAACACCAGCGCGACCACTAACCAGGTGGCGAGTAATGAAAGCCCCAGCGGCCAAGAAAGCGCGACCAGACAACCAAATGCGGTTGCGACCCCTTTACCACCTTGAAAGCGAAAAAATATCGGGTAAAGATGGCCGATGAATGCAGCGAATGCCACAAGACTCAATCCAACATCATCTAATCCAACCCATTTGGCGATTAATACCGGGAGAACTCCTTTCATCACATCGCCAATGAGCGTAACAATCGCCGCTTTTTTGCCGCCAAAACGCAGCACATTGGTCGCCCCTGGGTTGCCAGAGCCCTGTTTGCGGGGATCCGGCAAGCGCATTAATTTGCAGGTAATGATGGCACTTGAAATCGAGCCGAATAAATAAGCCAATAACGTTAAAACCAAATAAACAATCATAGTGAAATTCCAAGCCATAAATTTTTTTGATTCTAATACGGTTATGCGCCTGTTAGAATATTTTTTTGATATTTTTAAGGTAATGACAATGACTGTCAGCGCAAATAATTTAATTTGGATTGACATGGAAATGACGGGGCTTGATCCTGAAAAAGAGCGAGTCATTGAAATGGCCACGATTGTCACCGATTCCGCATTAAATATCATCGCAGAAGGCCCTGTGTTTGCTATTCATCAACCGGATACGTTGTTGCAAAGCATGGATAGTTGGAATACCAAACAACATAATTCATCGGGATTGGTCGCGCGGGTGAAAGCGAGCACGGTCACTGAAAAAGAAGCTGAACAAGAAACGCTTAAATTTTTACGTCAATATGTGCCTGAAGGTAAATCGCCCATGTGTGGCAACAGTGTGCATCAAGATCGGCGTTTTTTATGTCGCTACATGCCGGAATTAGAGAAATTTTTTCATTATCGGTTGTTGGATGTGAGCACGTTGAAAGAATTAGCGTTGCGATGGGCGCCACGGGTTTATTCTGGGTTAGAAAAAGAATCGAAACATTTAGCGTTGGATGATATTCGGGAATCGATAGAAGAGCTGAAATATTATCGTCAACAATTATTTAATCCGGATGTATTAAGCAGGTAGTTTTGTCATTCCCGCGAAGGCGGAAATCCATTCAGAATAGATTCCCGCCTTCGCGGGAATGACAGGGCGGGAAATTATGGAAGAACTGAAACTCGAACAATTTGCAGATGAGCTAAAACCCCGCGCACGTGATGCGCACAAAGGTGATTTTGGTCATGTGCTGGTGATTGGCGGCGACCTTGGTTTTTCAGGCGCTGTGAGCATGGCCGCTGAAGCTGCATTACGAGTGGGTGCTGGATTGGTGAGTATTGCCACCCGTCGTGAACATGCCAGCTTATTGAATATCCGACGCCCTGAAGTGATGTGTCACGGGGTGACATCGTTTGCGGAGCTGGAACCATTATTAGAAAAAACCACGGTCATCGTATTGGGTCCAGGGTTGGGGCATTCTGACTGGAGTGAAAAAATATTTTCAGGTGTCGTGCAATCCGAATTACCGATGATTCTCGATGCCGATGGATTGAATTGGCTGGCAAAAAAACCGATGAAAAAATCCAACTGGATTTTAACACCGCATCCCGCTGAGGCAGGCCGTTTATTAAATCAAACGACACAAAAAATTCAAAATGATCGTGAGGCTGCGGTCAAATTATTACAGCACCAATTTGATGGCTGGGTGGTGTTAAAGGGCGCGGGTAGTTTGGTGGCAGGGCCCAACGAAATTAAGCGTTGTACCCATGGAAGTCCAGGGATGGCGACAGCGGGCATGGGCGATATCTTAAGTGGTGTGGTGGGCGGATTGGCAGCGCAAAAAATTGCATTAGGTAATGCATTAAAACTAGGGGTGCTGATTCATGCGCTGGCCGGCGCAAGAGCTGCAATCAATGGGGAACGTGGTATGATTGCGACTGATTTATTGCCGTATTTACGTAAAATTGTTAACAACATGGAGTGAACCCCGATGAGAAAATTCTTTATATCCTGTATTGCAGTGGCCAGCATGGTTCTTTCGGCTTGTACGACGATGAAGCAGAATGATGCGAATGTCGCGATGGCAAAATACAAGGTGAATTTTAAACTTCCCCCCTCGCAAAAATGGGATTTGGTGAGTGTGGAGCAAGATGCAAATGGATATGCAAAATCATATCGTTCTGATGCGGCGAAAGGATTAGCAGCGGATCAAAGTTTTTATATCAATTATGGGCATGGCATCAAAACGCCCGTGCTGACATCGATGCATGAAGTGGTGGGCTCACTGTCGAGCACCGGTTGCAAACGCACGCATTCACAAATTTTGAAACTGGATAAAAATATTCTGATTTTCAATGCGTCAGCTGATCAATGCATGAGTGGGCGATCTGTCTGGCAAGTTTTTAAAGTATTTAATATGGAAGATGGGCAATATTCAATTGTTTATTCCGCTAATCCGCGTGTGGTTGCTGTGAATAAACGCGAACAAATGAAAACTGTGGTGATGAACTCTAAAATCGCGCGAATTTAATGGAAAATTTTTTTGTTAAACTTAACATTCCCAATGAAACGGCCATGCTTGCGCTAGGAAAAAAGTTAGCTGCAGTGTGTGATCGCGCCATTATTTTTTTACACGGCGAGTTGGGTGCCGGGAAGACGACATTAACGCGTGGTTTTTTACAGGGGCTGGGCGTTAAAAATCACGTGAAAAGTCCGACCTACACTTTGGTCGAGTCTTATCAATTAAACGATCGGATGATTTATCATTTTGATTTTTACCGCGTGCGCGATCCGCGCGAATTAGATTTTATGGGCATTCAAGATTATTTCGACCAAGATGCGCTGTGTCTCATTGAGTGGCCAGAACAAGGCGGCAATTTGTTGCCGGCGCCTGATTTGTCTTGCTATATTGAACAAATCAACCATGGGCGAGGGGTCAAACTAGTGCCTCGTTCGGTGCGTGGCGAACAGATGATGCATCGGTTTGAGTATGATGAATAATTGGAGAAAAATAACGTATTCTTGTCTTGCCTGGATCATGATGATTCCGGCAACGGTTTTTGCTGACACAACAAAATTAACCGCTATTCAAATTACCAAAACCAACAATGCATCGCGTCTCACTCTCACGCTCAATCAATCGGTTGCATCACACGTGTTTACGCTAAAAAATCCTGATCGTTTGATTGTTGATTTTGAAAAAACACATTTAAATGCGACAACGAAAAATAATATTTTAGTCGGAACTGGGATTCGCAATTTGCGTATCGGGTATCCCGATCAATCAACCTTACGTTTGGTGTTAGATCTTGAAAATCCCGTGCATTATGAAATTTTATCAAAACCACGGGCGAAAAAAATTGTGCTGGATATTAAAACCGCGCCAAAAAATTTTTTAGATAAATTTCCACAATTTAAACCATTATTAAAACCCATCGTGATTTCTAAACCGTTGCAACGCACGATTGTGGTGGTGATCGATGCGGGACATGGTGGAAAAGATTCGGGTGCGATTGGGCCGATGGGTACCAAAGAAAAAGATGTCACCTTAGGTGTTGCAAAAAAACTGGCAGAAATCATCAATCAACAACCGCGCATGCATGCGGTATTGACGCGCGATGGCGATTATTATGTTCGTTTGCGCGATCGTTTGAAATTGGCACGCAAAGGCAAAGCGGATTTATTTATCGCGTTGCACGCAGATTCTTATTTTAATAATCAAGCGAATGGCGCATCGATTTATACACTTTCACAACATGGCGCCACCACAGAAGCCGCGCGTTGGCTTGCACAGCGAGATAATTATTCTGAGTTGGGTGGAGTGGATTTGAGTGAACTCGCCGACAAAAGTTATTTGTTGCGTTCTGTATTAATTGATCTTGCGCAAACCGCCACGATTACCGATAGTTTGCACATGGGTGGTCTCATGTTGAATTCGTTACGTCAAATGACAGAGCTGCATTATTCTCATGTCGAACAAGCGCCGTTTATGGTGTTAAAGTCGCCGGATATTCCGTCAGTGCTGGTCGAAATGGGTTTTATTTCTAATCAAAATGAAGAATTTCATTTGCGCGATAAAAAATATCAATCCAATTTAGCGCGCGCGTTATTTAATGGCGTGCAGTTTTATCTAAAAAAATATCCAATCACAGGTGTCTGATGTTAAGAATTCAAAAGTTAAATACCACACTTGCCAATCAAATCGCAGCGGGTGAAGTGATTGAGCGTCCGGCTTCAGTCGTCAAAGAATTAGTCGAAAATAGTTTAGATGCGGGCGCGACCAAAATCGAATTAGATATTGATGAAGGGGGTGCGCGATTAATTCGTGTGCGTGATAATGGGATGGGCATTCATGCAGAGGATTTAGCCTTAGCATTGCATCGTCATGCAACCAGTAAAATTAAAAATTTAGATGACCTGCAGCAAATTGCGACCTTAGGGTTTCGTGGCGAAGCATTAGCGAGTATTAGTTCTGTTTCACGCTTGACGTTATCCTCCGCTATTGCGGGTGAAAGCGGATGGCAAGTGACGACCAATGACACCGATACTTCACCACAATTAATTCCCTGTGCGCACACCTCAGGCACAACCATCGAAGTGCGCGATTTATTTTTTAATACTCCCGCACGCAAAAAATTTTTACGCACTGAAAAAACGGAATTTGAGCACATCGATGAATTAATCAAACGCATGGCGTTAAGTCGTTTTCCGATTAGTTTTACGTTGAAGCATAATCAAAAATTAGTGCGACAATATCGTCGCGCAAATTCGGAAAATGAATGTTTGCAACGTGTGGAAGCATTGTGTGGCGCGGCGTTTGTGGAAAATGCATTAAAAATTGAGGCGCATGCTAACGATTTAAAATTATCGGGTTGGATTGCCTCCCCCGTGTTTTCGCGTGCGCAACCCGATTTACAATATTTTTATGTGAATGGCCGCATGATTCGCGATAAATTAGTGAATCATGCTGTGCGTCAAGCGTATCATGATGTCATGTATGGCGATCGTTATCCGGCATTCGTGCTTTTTTTAGAAATATTACCGCAATATGTCGATGTAAATGTGCACCCAACTAAACATGAAGTACGTTTTCGCGAAAGTCGTTTGGTGCACGATTTTATTTATCATTGTTTGCATGATGCGTTAGCGAGTGAACGCCCTACAACATCTTCTGTGCCAGCGGTGTCATTAGAAAAATCAGAACGCGTTTTTGCAACTCACCCTCATCAACATCATATGCCGCTCAATGTGCGTGAACAAATGGTGGTTTATAATCAACTGGGTGAAGACAGTGTCCCGTCAACAAAAATTGCAGATGCAGTGATTCCACCGTTGGGATTTGCACTGGCGCAATTAAAAAATATTTATATTTTAGCGGAAAATGCAGAAGGTCTGGTGATTGTCGATATGCATGCGGCGCATGAACGTGTGCTGTATGAAAAATTAAAGCACGCGCTGGCAGAACAAACCTTGGTGTCGCAACCATTATTAATTCCACTGACGATTCATTTGAGTGAGCGCGAAACAAATTATATCGAAGAAAATCAAGCGTTGTTTCAAAAACTGGGTGTTGGGATTGATCGTATGAGTTTAACCACCATGGTCGTGCGTTCGGTGCCGGATTTGTTGCGTGATAGTGATATCGATCAATTAATTCGTGATATGGCAGCGGATTGGATTGAAAATCAAAAATCAACCCGCATGGATGATGCCGTGCATCAATTATTGGGAACCATTACTTGTCACGCGGCTGTTCGTGCGCATCGCAAATTAACCTTGCCTGAAATGAATGCGTTGTTGCGCTCGATGGAAAACACTGAACACAGTGGTCAATGCAATCATGGCCGGCCCACGGTCATGACATTTTCGATGAATGAATTAGATAAATTATTTTTACGTGGGCGATGATGAATACAATAAATAATATTCCCATTTTTTGTTTAATGGGCCCCACAGCTTCTGGAAAGACACGCATTGCCACACGTCTCGTGCAACATTTTCCCATGGAAATTATTAGTGTGGACTCTAGCCTGGTGTATCGCGGGATGGATATTGGAACCGCAAAACCCGATCGCGCTGTTTTATCAAGCGCACCTCATCGCTTGATTAATATTCGGGAACCCGAAGAACCTTATTCTGCAGCACAATTTCGTGATGATGCGATGGTTGAGATACATGACATCATCCAGCATAAAAAAATCCCACTGCTGGTGGGTGGCACGATGTTATATTTCCGTGCGTTACAGCAAGGATTAGCGAATTTGCCGGTGGCAGATCCGGTGACTCGAAAAAAAATAATGGATGAAGCCGAAAAATTAGGTTGGGAAGCGCTGCATCAACGTTTAGCGCGGGTGGATGTTGATGCTGCACAACGTATTCATCCACATGATCGACAACGTATTCAGCGTGCGCTTGAAGTGTATGAGTTAACCGGAAAGAATTTAACAACCTGGCAAAAAGAAAATAATCCGGTTGATATTCATCATCCTATTTTTAATTTAGCGCTTGCGCCAAGTGATCGCGCTTTGTTGCATGCAAGAATCGCTGAGCGATTTGATCAGATGTTGCAAGATGGTTTTGTCGATGAAGTAAAAAAATTATTTTCGCGTGGCGATTTGAATTTAGAACTGCCGGCGATTCGTTCGGTTGGTTATCGACAAGTGTGGGAATATTTACAGGGAAAATTAACCTTTGATGAAATGCGTGCGAAAGCCATTGTTGCGACACGGCAATTAGCGAAGCGACAATTGACTTGGTTGCGCAGTTGGCCGGATGTGGTTTGGTTTGAGAGTGAAGATCAAGATGTGTATGAGCAAATTGAGCGGTTTATTGAGAAATGTTTAGCTTCCTGAGTAACGTTTTTCGTGCCCGTGCCCGTCTTTTTATCAGAGAAAAGACGGGCGCGGGCACGCACACGGGCACGAAAAAGCAGAGGGGCGGCCAAGTATTTAAGGAATCAAATAATACGGATTAGGCAATTTAAATGTTTTATCCGCATGTCCACCGGTTAAATCGCTTTGCTGATCACCAATATTCAACACAATGTCATAACCTTGTTTTTCAATCATGGTACGCGCATTAATTTTATAAGGTGCTGCAGATTCTTCATCATATGTTTCAGAGTTGAATGATAATCCATCCCAGTTTTTGTAACCGGCATTGGCAAGATTTTTTTCTGTCGCTTCACGATAAGGTTCTGTGCGCGCGGTAATAAAAAATACGGCGACATTATTTGCTTTTGCATAACGGAACAGTTCGAGCGTCGGTGCGATGACAGGGTCGCTTCCGTGGTTTAGCGCAGCATCAATGTCGTCTTCTGAGCCGCCAAAACTCATTTTCACCATGTCAGGATAATTTGATAAAGCGGTTTCATCCACATCGAGCACAATCGCCAGTTTTTTATGATTTTTGCTGCGTGTTTCTTTTTCTAAACGCGTTTTTAAATATTGCATCGCTTTATCCACAACGCGCGCCTGTTCTTTTTGATATTCACCTGCATCGTGGTATTTGATTAAAGATGCTTTTACGAGTTCTAAATTCTTGGGCTCTTTTGCATAACTTGTGTTAACGACGAGGGCGCAAGCCAAAGCCACGCAAATTAAAAGATTTTTTTGCATAGGTCTCTCCATATTGCTTTGCGAAAAAACGAAATCTACCAAATTGACTTTTCTCAAGCAAGTAATAACTACCATAAGTTTATTTATAAAAACAGGAAGGTGGGGTAAATTTTTAACAATTTTGCTATACTGGGGTGGTTATCACTGCTAAGGGTTTAAGGAGGGAAGTATGATGTCAGGAAAAAAATGCGCAAGGCTAAGTGCAGTGGCATTAGGAATCGCGATTGGATTCTTAGATGGTGTTTGCATGTTAGTGACTGTGCTTGCAGTTATCTATGGCGGTTTTGCTACAGACGCTGTTACACATTGGGCTACGATTTTCCCTGGTATAGAAGTTTCTGTGAAGGGCGCCATAATTGCAGGTGCTTGGGGATTTCTCACAGGATTTGTTGTGGGTCTAATCATTGCTTGGGTCTATAATCTTTGCTTGTGCTGCTGTACCCGGGGTCATTGTTCATGCTGCAAAGCAAACTGTGAATCATGTAACCCAGATGTGAGAAAATAAAGGTTGAAAGGGCACGATGTTGTGCCCTTCTCAAATATTCATGGATTTTGTGGATTTTGTGCCGGTTCAGTTGTAACAGGCGTGTTGATTACCGGTGGCGGCGCATTAACGCCCATGGGTTGTGCTGGAATCATTTGTTGTGTCGGAACCACTTCAGGATAATATTTGTTAAGTTCAGTTCGTTGAATCTGGGTTAATCTTTTTCTGAAATTCGTTGAAATAGTCCGTGTGATGACTTCACGTTGAATGGGCCACCATCCTTGCGGACAAATAAATAAAATTCTTCCGTCTTCAGTCAGTTTGTAATCCACCATCAACAAGGGATTTATACCGGATCCGCACTGCGTGCCAATGTCTGTGTCAGAAATTCTGATTTCACCTTGAATAATAGTATTCACGTTGGAGTAATAAAAAAGATAACGATTAATGGAGAGTGTTAAAAACCATGCAATGATCACCGCCGCCAGTGTCCATACAATGAATGATACAAAGCTTTGCATAAATTATTTTTCCTTAGTAATTTTAATGATTATAGCGAAAAAATGCTGGATAATCTCTGGTTTCAATATGACTTAGGTAAAAAAACATGAGACAAATTATTCAAACCGAAAAAGCGCCTCAAGCGATCGGAAGTTATTCTCAAGCAGTGCGTGCAGGAAATGTGATTTATCTTTCAGGACAAATTCCTCTGGATCCTGTCTCCATGAATTTAGTGCAAGGTGATTTCGAACGTCACGCCGTTCAAGTATTTGAAAATATCAAAATGGTCGCCCTGGCTGCGAATGCCAATTTGGATGATGTGGTTAAGCTCACGGTTTATCTGACGGATTTATCCAACGTGCCAACGGTGAACGACGTGATCGCAAAATATTTCACAAAACCTTTTCCGGCAAGAACAACCATACAAATTTCAGCGTTACCCAAAAATGCAACGATTGAAATCGATGCGATTATTTTTGTGAAACAGACGTAGTGGAAGTCGGGCTAGCAACTGCGGGAATAAAAGCATTTTGTGACAGCATATTCATTGTTTTCAACACTTCAAGTGCTTGATACAGTTGAAAATCGGTGCGTGCTAAGTTTGAATAAAGTTTATCATCAGTGATTGATATATTTTCCGAGCCTTGCGCTGGGAGATGTCCTTTTAATTCAAATTCTCGGATCGGCGCTAAAATTGTATTATCGGTTTTTTCACCTGCTATTTGTAGATTTTCCACTACGATATCAGGTGTAATGCCTTTGTTTTGAATCAAGCGACCGGATGGTGTGTGATAGAGCGCGGTTGTTAATTTGATTGCATGCGTATCATCTAATGGCAACACCGTTTGCACCGAACCTTTGCCGAAACTCGTCACACCCACAATGATGGCGCGATGATAATCTTGTAATGCGCCTGCCACGATTTCAGATGCAGAAGCGGAGCCTTCATTGACGAGCACAACCAGTGGTGCGCCATTCAACATGTCACTTTGACTTGCTTTAGCGCTATATTTTGCATTCGGTAAACGTCCTTCCGTATAAACAATTTGATCGCCAAATTGATTATTCAATTTTTTCGGATCTAAAAATACATCAGCGACTTGTACTGCAGTTTCCAGTAAGCCACCGGGGTTGTTACGCAAATCAAGCACCAGCCCTTTCAATTTACCACCGGATTCTTGTTGTAATTTTTTGATAGCGCCAATCATCAATTCAGTGGTGGGTTCTTGGAATTCACTAATGCGCACATAACCAAATCCATTTTCTAATAATTTACTTTTGACACTAACAATATGAATATCATCGCGTGTTAATTTAAAATTTAGAGGTGTTTTGAGACTTTTGCGGATGATGGTTAAGCTCACATCAGTGCCTTTTTTTCCACGCATTTTATCAACCGCTTCATTGAGCGTCATTTCATTTACGAGTTTGCCATCGATAGCAACAATGTAATCGCCTGCTTTAATTCCTGCTTTTGATGCAGGTGTATCATCAATTGGACTAATGACTTTCAATACGCCATATTCACCGGTGACTTCAATACCGAGTCCACCAAACGCGCCACTCGTTGTCATCAACAATGTTTTATAAGATTCTGCGTCGAGATATTCCGAGTGAGGATCAAGACCATTTAACATGCCACGAATCGCATCTTCTAATAATTTTTTATCGCTGATCGGTTGCACGTAAAAATCTTTTATTTGTGCGATCGCATTGGTAAAGCGCGAGACATCACTTTCTTGTAGTGCATCTTTTGTTTTGCCAGATTTGTCAGGAAGAACGGTGGTGGCAGTTGTTGCATCTGAATGTTCTTCTTTAAAAGCAAAGGCATTGCTGAGCAGGCTTACAGATACAAAGATGCTGAGTAACGCGACAATGACTAAAGAAAGATGACGTTTCATAGGTGATTTCCTTAAATCCAAGGATGAATACCTTTATTTAAGTATAGCCTATTTTTTGGGGGTTATCGGCACCAGATTGCTGGATTGATTGGAGAACCATTCTGGCGTATCTCAAAATAAAGGCTGCTTTTATCGTAACCGCCTGAATTTCCGGTCAGGGCAATGATATCCCCTGTTTTAACAATATGACCGACTTTGGCATAAATGGCTTGATTGCGACCATAGAGCGTCATGTAGTTATCCCCATGATTAATAATGATTAATAGGCCAAATCCGCGTAACCAATCGGCGAAAATGACTTTGCCCGAGTAAACGGCTTTCACGGGGGTGCCAGTGGGTACTTTGAGGAGCACGCCCGATTCTCGTTGATTGCCGACATCCAATAAACTGCCATAAGGCATAACCACTGACCCTTTGACCGGCCAATGGAGCTTTCCTTGCAATTTGCTAAATGCCTGGCCATCGATGGTGATATTTTGCGTTTTTAATCTTGAAATGGTTTGTTGCAATGCTTTTTGATTTGCGAGTAATAAATCGATTTGTTCCTGCTTGGTTTGCGTTTGCTGCCTCATCTCTGCAATTAATTGTTGTCTTAATTTAAGTATACGTTGCTGATGATGTTGTTGATTTTGTTTTTGGAGGACTAAGCGCTGCAATTTTGCTTGATGTATTTTGGCTGCTTGGATTGATTGCGCGAGGATTAACAGATTTTGTTTGATATCCAAAATTAATTTTAAGCGCGCTGCATTGAGATACCGATAATAAATAATATGACGGCTCATGGAATCCAAGTGCTCTTGATTCAACATAATTTTCCAATGTTGCATTTCGCCTAATTGATAGGCGGCACGCAATTGTTGTTTCAATGCATCATTTTGAGTTTGTAACGTGGCCCACGTGTTGAGTTGGGTTTTTTTCAGTGTCGCCAAAATAGTTTGTTCATCAATCAATGATTGCGTTAAGTGGATCAATTCACTACTCAATTTTCCGAGCGAAATTTCAGTGTTTTTAAGTTTTTGTTGCAGCACTAACTGTTGTTGACGATTTTCGTCAATCGTTTGTTCGAGTGTGTGGATTTGGCCGTTGACGATAGCAAGTTTACTGTTGATGGATTCCGCTTGGGCGAATGCGTTCACACAAAAAAATAATAGTGCAAACCACAATAACCGTGTCATGGGTTTAATTAATGTGATGGGCCATGTCAGATTTATTTTTTCCATAATTCAATTAGTGACTGTCCTGTCATTTCATTCGGTTTTGCAATTCCCAGCAGATATAACAACGTGGGTGCAATATCAGATAATATCCCATTTGTTTTACTGATACGAGCAGGACGTCCAATATAAAGCAGTGGCACTAATTCATGCGTATGCGCAGTGTGCGGTTGGCCGGTCTTTTCATTAAACATCAGTTCTGCATTGCCATGATCGGCAGTGATCAGCGCCTCACCGCCAACTTTTTGTAATGCGGTAACAATTTTTCCCAGACACGTATCAATTACTTCTATCGCATGAATCGTTGCAGTTAAATCACCCGTGTGACCCACCATATCTGGATTCGCAAAATTACAGATGATCACATCATATTTTTCACTCTGAATGGCGTCGATTAATTTTTCCGTCACTTCAAATGCGCTCATTTCTGGTTTCAAATCATAGGTTGCAACTTTTGCAGACGGGATTAATACTCGATCTTCATGCGGATAAGGTGTCTCAATGCCCCCGTTAAAGAAAAAAGTGACATGAGCATATTTTTCTGTTTCTGCGATGCGTAATTGTTTGAGACTAAGCGAACTTAAGTATTCACCCAGAATGTTGTCGAGTCGTTCAGGGGCGAAGGCGATGGTGACGTTGAAAGTGGCATCGTATTCAGTGAGCGTGACAAAATTAACCTGTGGCCACACGGCGCGCTCAAATCCTTGAAAATTTTTATCAACCAATGCACGTGTCAATTCGCGTGCACGATCAGCGCGAAAATTCATAAAAATAACGCTGTCACCTTCTTGAATGGTAATCGGTGCACTGTTTGCTGCATGAATTGTCGTTGCTTTGACAAATTCATCAGTTTCTTTGCGTGCATAAGCAAGTTCTAATCCCGCAATGGCACTGGTTGCGTGATAGTCTGCTTTTCCTTGCGTTAATAAATCATAAGCAACTTGAATGCGTTCGAAGCGTTTATCACGGTCCATCGCATAATAGCGCCCAATGATTGAGACAATTTTTCCGCAGGATAATTGTGCGCAATAATCACTTAGCGCTTGTATCGATGCTGCTGCACTTTGGGGTGGTGTATCACGTCCGTCTAAAAAAGCATGAATATAAACGTGGGTTGCATGGCGTTGTTTGGCAAGTTTAATCAGGGCTTGAATATGATTTTCGTGACTGTGCACGCCACCGGGAGAAATTAATCCGAGAATATGCAGTGCCTTTTTATTTTTTACGGCAAGATCAATCGCCTGGATGAAAGCATCCGTCGAAAAAAATTCTCCATTTTCGATTGCCAGATCAATGCGCGTTAAATCTTGGTGTACCACGCGCCCTGCACCCATGTTAAGATGACCCACTTCCGAATTTCCCATCTGACCTTCAGGCAATCCAACTGCTTCACCTGAAGCTGCGATGAGTGTATGCGGATATTGCTTCCAATAAGTATCCCAATGAGGTTTATTGGCGACAGCGATGGCGTTTGCAGTTTCTTGTTCTCGATAACCCCAGCCATCTAATATGATTAAAGCAAAAGGACGTGGTCGTTGTAACATGATTTTGACCCCATAAAAATTGCGTAGTGTATACCAAATATGGCTAAATCTCATTGGCTTTAGGCGGTTAGGAAGCTACACTAGCAAGTAATTGATAGGTACGGTACGAAATATGAGCGATAAGCGATACAGAAAAATAATTTTAAAACTTGGCATCCATATTATTCTCTTAAGTGTTGCGGGCAATGTGTTTGCTGCAGATAAAGTTGCTGCGGATAATGTGGCGACGGTCGCTCAAGATCAGGTTTCTACCGATAAAGTTGCAACTGATAAAGCTGTAACTGATAAAGCTGCAACAGATAAAGCTGCAACAGATAAAGCTGCAACAGATAAAGCTGCAAACGATAATGTTCCTGTTGATGAGAACGCTCCTCCCATCGAATCACAAAGAGATCCGTATCAACCATTTAATCGAGTCATGTATAATTTCAATGACTTTTTAGATCATGCCATCTTAAAACCCGTCGCAACTTTTTATAACACGGTTCTGCCAAAACCCGTGGTGAAAGGGATCACCAATTTTTTTGCCAATATCGATACCATTCCCACGGTGGCGAATGATGTATTGCAATTGAATATCTATCAAACCGCAAACGATGCCTGGCGTTTATTGATTAATTCCACGGTCGGTATTTTAGGTTTCTTTGATGTGGCGTCTGACATTGGTCTTGATCCGAACAAAGAAGATTTTGGTTTGACACTGGCGCGTTGGGGATATAAAAATTCTGATTATCTTGTCTTGCCATTTTTCGGTCCGAGTACACCACGCGATGCAATTGGTTTGCCGGTTGATTACTACGTATTCTCGATTTATCCGCACATTTATCCTGTGGCAGATCGTTACGCATTATATGGTTTGGGTGTGGTGTCGCGTCGTGCGGATTTATTGAGTTTCGAAAATGTCATGCAGCAAGCAGCGATTGATAAATATGTGTTTGTGCGTGATGCGTATATGCAACGTCGTGCGTATCTCATTCAGCGTAACCGCGAGCTTGCTGATCCGTATATCGAAAAAAATAAACAGCAAGCAGATCAAGCAGATCATGAATAATGCACATTGCGTTATACGAACCTGAAATTCCGCCGAACACTGGAAACATTATACGGTTATGCGCCAACACTGGCGCAAAACTCCATCTGATTCATCCCTTAGGATTTGCACCGGATGACAAGCAACTGAAGCGTGCGGGTTTAGATTATCATGCTTGGACCGCGATTCATCATCATCAAACGTATGAAAAATTTACCGCGTTTATTCAGTCAAAACGTGTGTTCGCGTGTACGACGAAGGGCACGTGCGCTTACACAAACATTCACTATACGCCGGATGACGTTTTATTATTTGGCCCAGAAACCCGTGGGTTGCCTGCGGATATATTAAAACTTTTCCCGCCGAATCAATTAATTCGAATTCCCATGGCGGCCAACTCGCGCAGCCTAAATTTATCCAATGCAGTTGCAATTATTCTCTATGAAGCGTTAAGACAACAAGGCTTCCCTATGCTATCCTAATAGAGAGTGAGAAAATTAAAATAAACGAGGTGATATTTAAAATATGTCAGTATTTTCAGATGTCAATGCTTTGAAAAATACACTGCATGAAATCGCAAATCAGGCGTATGGGTTAGCGATGGGTTTGCAAAATGCGGCACCCTCTCAGGTGGGAGGTCCTTCCAAATCGGTGCAATATTTACTTGAAATGTCGTTGCATATCAATAAATTCAGTAAAGCACTTGAAGAGCAATTATTACTGGATTCTTCAAAAAGAAATGTGTGACTATCGCATCCATCCCGCATAAAATAGGGGAACTTAATTTAGCCGTGTTAACAATGCCAATGGATGATGAATTAGAACAATACGAGAAATTAATTCAGTTGATTCAAGAAATGATTCAACATGATCAAGATTTGCGAGAAAAATATTCTGTCGGCGAAAAATTTCGTTTCGTGCATGATCGATTGCAAGGGTTATTAACGCATATTGAATCACAAAAAAATGCACAACAAGTCAAAATACAGTCGGCCACAGCTGAAGACAACACGAATCAAGTGTTAGTTTATGTTTATCTTTACAATGCACAGGGAACTTTATTACGCAGTTGGAGTCCCATGCTCACGCCTAAAGTTTTTTATGAATACAGCGTGAATCGCCCAATCTATACTGAAAAAAATTTCGTTGATTCTCTTATCAAAGGAAAAAGCAATAAACAACAACATGGTTATCTCGTTGTTCGGGTAAAACCAGAAGACATTATTTCAACAGCAGAGTCAGCCATCAAAGATAACATAGGTAATCCCGTGATTAAGGTGCGCGAAGGTTCTCTACGTTTTGAAAATCTGGTGTTGTTTTCGCATAATGGACAGAATTATAACGTGACGTCGCAAGGTGAGTTTGTTAAAAAAGAGTAACAACACGAGAAATAACCCTGAGAGAAACGATATTAAGGCTTACGCCCCCAATTTCTTTCAACAAATTCTTCCGGCGTTTCATTGGTAATTTTTTCTTGCTGACTCTTTTTATCTTGCACTTGTTTAGCTGACATTGCTAAATTCTGTCGATACAGTTTGGAAACGGGTTTGGTAATCGGCGCACTATCACCTAACCACTCTTGAAATTGACGGAAAATTTCATTATCACGACTGACCACGTTATCAGCGAGCGTTAAAATCGGTCCGCCGGCCGATAAATCGAGCGTGGTTTTTTTCAATTCTTCTTTGGCTTTATCTTCTAATTTAAGCGCTTCAACTTTTTGTAGTTTTTCGTCTGACTCTTTCTGCTGATTAAATTGGCGCAGCTCATCTTTTTTCTGTCCCAGTACGGATTGCGTGCGAATCGGGTTTTGTTTGGATTGATAATTAAGAAAACTTTGTTTTTTCTTTTCTTCGATGTAAGTTTCGCGATGAAATCTTTCTATTTTTTCTTTTTCTTCAAGACGATCAAGTTCATTGACTTGAATTTGTTCGCGTTTTTTTATTTCTTTTTCTTGGCGTTGTTGGCGTTCGGTCAGATCGAGTTTTTGTTTTTTTTCAATTTCAAGACGTTCTTTGGCGCCAATGCGCATGCCAGAAGAAGTGCCAGTTCGTTCATCATCAGGCGTTGCGCTTGCTTTTTCTTTCATACCCATACTGCGGCAACTTGCACAAAGCGTGCCGTAAGTGGTGCCTTGTCTGCCGGTAATTTGCAAAAAAGCCGATAACGGCTTTTCTAGACCGCAAGAGGGGCACACGCGAGTAAGATTATTTTTAGACATAATTAAAGTGGAGCTCATAATAATCGACAAAAAGCATTAATAATTTTATGCGGTATAGTAAAGAAAATTCAAATCTTAGGCAAATGACACGAAACGAAATCATGGGTAGGATTTCGTTTATTGAATTTGTCAGTAAAACCACATTTAACCAAATTTTATCATGTTATTCAAGGGTCGTATTATAGCAAAAATGAGAGTTATAGTGGGTTTCGGTTATAACTTCTTGCTTGCGTGAGGCATATTAGAGTATCCTCAACGCTCTGATTTGTAACGATGTATTTTATACGCAATTTCTGGTTGAGAATATGGAGAATAACAGCATGACAAAAGGGCCATCATTACAAGATCCTTTTTTAAATACACTAAGAAAAGAAAAGGTTCCTGTTTCAATTTATCTCGTCAATGGAATAAAACTTCAGGGACTGATTGAATCATTTGATCAATTTGTCGTCCTGCTGAAAAATACGGTCAGTCAAATGGTTTATAAGCACGCAATATCGACCGTTGTACCTGCGCGAAATGTTTCGTCGCCCATGGATTATAGTAATACCGCGGGTGCCAACAACAATAACGGCGGTAGTAACAGCCAGCCTTCGACTGAAAAAGAATAGAGGATTTCATGTTGATTGACCGCCCAGAAGGCGGTGAACGTGCCATACTTGTTCACATCAATTTTCCCGCAGACAGAATGCAAGAAGACTTAAATGAATTTAAGGAGCTTGCAATCTCTGCGGGAGCAGAATGTGTTGCGATTGTGACAGGTGCGCGTCAAGCCCCTGAGTCGAAATATTTTATTGGGACAGGAAAAGCGGAAGAAGTTCGTGTCAGTGTTCAAACACATCACGCGGATTTAGTGATTTTCAATCATGCTCTCTCACCGGCTCAAGAACGTAATCTTGAGCGTCTCTTTCAGTGTCGTGTCATCGATCGCACCGGATTAATCTTAGATATTTTTGCTCAGCGTGCGCGAAGTTTTGAAGGAAAATTACAGGTTGAACTCGCTTTATTAAAACATTTAGCGACCCGTTTAGTGCGTGGTTGGACTCACCTTGAAAGACAACGCGGTGGGATTGGATTGCGCGGACCGGGTGAAACCCAGTTGGAAACAGATCGTCGTTTAATTCGTACCCGTATTCAATTCATCACCAAACGATTGATCCGTGTTCGTCAACAACGCGAACAAAGCCGACGTGCGCGTCAGCGTGCTGCGATTCCAACGGTTGCATTAGTGGGTTATACCAATGCTGGGAAATCAACCTTGTTTAATCGTTTAACCGGCGGTGATGTGTATGTGGCCAATCGATTATTTGCCACACTTGATCCAACATTACGTCGCATGGAGTTGGCTGAAATTGGCCCGGTTATTTTAGCGGATACCGTGGGATTTATTCGACATTTACCGCATGAACTGATTGATGCTTTTCATGCGACACTTGAAGAAGTTAGTCGCGCGGATTTATTGTTGCATGTGGTCGATGCAAATGATGTCAATAAACTTTTAAATATCACGCAAGTACAAGAAGTATTGACCACAATTGGTGCGGCAGGCGTTCCGCAAATGTTGGTCTATAACAAAATGGATTTATGTGGGGATGCGTCGTTGCACTTCGAATCGAATAACGTTGAATATGTGAAGCGCATCCGGGTATCCGCACAAACAGGATTTCATTTGGATGAATTACGTCAAGCACTCGCCGATGCATTGGCAACCGACGTGATCCAACAAACCTTGGATCTCAGCCCCATGGATGGAAAATTACGTGCTGAATTATACCGTTTAGCCGTCGTTGTCTCTGAAAAAATGGATGAAAATGGTCATTGTCACATTAAAGTACGCATGCCAAAAAAAGAATGGCAACGAATCATGAAAGCATAGATATGTTGCGTATCGGTGGCTGGATCTCTAGAATTCGCCTATACCCAATTTGAGTGGAGTAAAAATGTATGCCGTGGAATGAACCCGGTAAAAATAACCAAGATCAAGATCCTTGGGGTGGAAAGAAGCGTGATCAAAATCCCCCTGATCTTGATAAGTTGCTGACTGACTTCGTTCGTAAATTACGCGGGTTCATCTCGGGTAAAAAAAATGAAATGAATCCGCCGAGCCGACCTTCGCACGAAAAAGAATTGCATTACACACTCGTCATTATTATTGTCGTCGCGCTCGTGCTCTGGTTTTTGTCAGGATTTTTTATCGTCAATCCAGCAGAGCAAGCTGTCATTCTGCGCTTGGGAAAATTTCAAACCATTATGCAACCCGGCTTGCATTGGTATGCGCGTTTCATCGACAGCAAATATTTAATCGACGTACAAAAAATTCATACATTTTCTTTGCAGGGAGATTTTCTCACAAAATCATCGGATCAAAATGATTTGCCAGGAAATCAATTGCTCGACACCTCTAAAAAACCGGTGGGGTCTTCTGATCAATCAAAAAATTTAGTGAACGTTGAATTAAATGTGCAATATCGGATTAGTGATCCGCGCGCGTATCTTTTCAATACCATTAACCCAGACGATACCATTCAGCAAGTCACTTCCAGTGCATTATCCGATGTGATTGGCAAAATGAAACTCGATGAAGTGTTAACAACGGGACGTGAATGGTTAAGTGGGGGTGTCGCTGAGCGCAGTAAACAAGTCTTGCAAAGTTATAATGTGGGTTTAGATGTGGTGGCGGTGACATTGCGTAAAGCACAAGCGCCTGATCAAGTGCGTGCAGCGTTTAATGATGTGAATCGCGCCGATCAAGATCGCTCAACTTACATTCAACAAGCACAAGCGTATGCGAGTAAAGTCGTTCCGTTAGCACAAGGTGCTGCAGCGCGTACGTTGGCAGATGCAACCGGCTATCAACAACAAGTGGTGTTGACAGCACAAGCGAATGTTGCACGCTATCAGGCACTCTACAAAGCGTATTTAAATTCTCCTGAAGTGACACGCACACGATTGTATTTAGATACCATGCAAGGCGTGTTAGAAAAAACCACTAAAATCTTGGTGGATGTGAATGCGGGAAATAATTTGATGTATTTACCGTTGGATAAAATATTAAAACAAGAAATTGCAGAAAATACGTCAAAAAAACCGACATTGCCGGCAAGTGGCAATCAAGTCAACAACGATGGAGAAACAAAAAATGACTCCAACTAAAATTATCACAACGTTGATTGTATTTTTGCTGTTATTAGTTGGCATGTTAAGCCTTTTCACGGTGAATGAAGGTGAAGGCGCATTAGTGCTACGCTTGGGAAAAATTGTGGGGAATACGAACAAGGATCAATTCAATGTATTAGGCCCAGGCATTCACTGCAAAATTCCATTTTTAGATAGCGTGCGAATTTTTGATATGCGCATACAGGAATTAGCCACTTCTGCCTCTAAACCATTAACCGTTGTGACAAAAGAACAAACGTATTTGGTCGTCGAATATTTTGCGAAATGGCACATCAGTAACTTAGTGAAGTTTTACACGAGCACCGGTGGCAGTGTCGGTTTGGCGGAAACGTTATTGGAACAACGTTTAAATGACATCGTGCGCGCTGAATACGGCAAACGCACAAGTGATCAAGCGATTTCACTGGATCGCGCCAGCATGATGAATGTCATTCGTGATCAAGCCGATAACGTCGGCAAAGATCAAGGCATTAATGTCATCGATGTGCGCATTCAACAAATTACCTTGCCGAAAGATGTGATGGACTCTGTGTTTAAACGCATGGAGACAGAGCGCAAACAATTTGCGGAAGCAAAACGTGCGGAAGGTATCGAAAAATCAGAAGAAATTAAAGCACTCGCGGATCAACGCGTCACCGTGATTAAAGCGCAAGCGCTGATGCAAGGCGCGGCGACGCGTGCGAAAGGCGATGCAGATGCAGCGCAACTGTATGCAAGTGCGTACGGTGCTGATCCGAGTTTTTATGCTTTTTATCGAAGTTTGCAAGCGTATGAAAATAGTTTTGCGCACAAAACCGATATTTTGGTATTAAAACCAGAAGGACAGTTTTTTAATTACTTTCATGGGACACAACTCGGTTCAAATAAAACAAAAAAAGAAAAATAAATTATGGAATTATTTTTTCAAGCATTGGGTTTAATGTTTGTATTTGAGGGGATTCTCCCTTTTCTTATGCCGAAGTATTGGCGTCACATGTTAGCCAATATGATTGTGCGCAGTAATAGAAGCATACGTGTTTTTGGATTGATCAGTATGCTCATTGGTTTAATCATTTTATTTTTATCACGATAAAGAGAAACGCTATGGGCAAAAGTATTATTATTCTGGGCAGTCAATGGGGTGACGAAGGAAAGGGTAAAATTGTTGACATGCTGATGGATCATGCCTCAGTCGTGGTGCGTTTTCAGGGCGGGCATAATGCGGGTCACACATTAGTGATCAATGGTGTGAAAACCGTTTTACGTTTAATTCCCTCGGGAATATTACATCGCGACGTACAATGTTTAATTGGCAACGGTGTGGTGTTATCACCCACTGCATTGATTCAAGAAATGAGTGAGCTTGAGCAAAAAGGCGTGAAAGTGCGCGAACGATTACGCATCAGTGAAGCGTGCGTGTTGATTTTGCCTTATCATGTTGCGCTCGATCAAGCACGTGAAAAAGCCAAAGGCAAAAGCGCAATTGGCACAACGGGTCGAGGAATTGGTCCGGCTTACGAAGATAAAATTGCGCGTCGTGCATTGCGCTTTGGCGATTTATTTGATGAAAAACATTTTCATCAAAAATTAGAAGAAGTGATGGATTATCACAATTTCGTTTTACAACATTATCACCAGCATGAACCAATCGATTTTCATCAAGTGTTTGACAGTACGCTTGCGCTGGTGCCTGAATTTCGTGGCATGCGTGCGGATGTTTCCGCACTATTGAGTGAACATCGCATCCGTGGTCACAACATTATTTTTGAAGGTGCACAAGGAACATTGCTGGATATTGATCATGGCACTTATCCGTATGTGACTTCTTCAAACACGGTGGCAGGTGCCGCAAGCGTTGGCAGTGGTTTTGGCCCACGTTATTTTGATTACATTTTAGGAATCATGAAAGCATATTCCACGCGCGTCGGCAGTGGTCCTTTCCCGACAGAATTACACGATGAGATTGGCAAACGCTTAGCACAACGCGGAAATGAATTTGGGTCTGTTACCGGACGTCCACGTCGTTGTGGTTGGTTGGATTGTGTGTTGTTGCGTCGTTCAATTCAATTAAACAGTTTTTCCGGGTTGTGTGTCACCAAACTTGATGTGTTGGATGGACTGGATACCATTCGTGTTTGTACGAAATATCAATTACACGATCAAGAAATCACCGGCATGCCGACCGATGTGAGTGAGCTCGCGGCGTGTAAACCCATTTATGAAGAATTACCGGGATGGAGTGAATCAACACTCGGGATCAAAACATTTGCTGAACTGCCGAAGAATGCACAAAATTATTTGTTACGCGTTGAAGAATTACTGGGCGTGCCAATTGATATTATTTCCACTGGCCCTGACCGAAACGAAACAATCGTATTACGACACCCTTTAACCGTTCGCCCTGAGGAGATCGCGTAAGCGATCGTCTCGAAGGGTCGTCTCGAAGGGTCGTCCTCGAAGGATCGTCTCGAAGGGCGCGTGACATAACTGCCGAGGAGAGGACTCGAACCTCCACAGGGTTTCCCCCACAAGTACCTGAAACTTGCGTGTCTACCAATTTCACCACCTCGGCGATGAAGAAAGGCACTCTACTGAGTTCAATTTTTTTTGTCAATAAACGATGGTTAATTATAAGGAATTTTCTTACTCTCTCGTAACTTACGAAAAAATGCAGTTTTTTACATCAAATGCGCAATAAATTTTGATCTATAATAAATCTATAACGAGGAATATATACTATGGATCCCAGAGAGAAAGAGTATAAAGATGCATTATTAAGGAATATTCTAGATACATTAAAAAGGCATATCTATAATTCCGAGCTAACTGAAGAAGGAAGAGAGCAGTTAGTTTCAATCGCGCTACAACTAATTCCTCATTATAAAATAAATGTGACAGATGCGAGTGAAGAATTTATTACGCTCCTTAGTATTGCTGCTGAGAATAAATATCCCAAAACTGTCGCAAGGTTAATTAAAGTAGTAACCAACTGGAATGAACTGTTCATTGGTGCGATAAATGATAATTATCCTAATATGGTCAAAACGTTATTAGATGCAGGTGTTGATCCAAATCATGAAATTGAACCAGGTCGAGGAGCGCTCCACTACGCCATCGAGGAAAATCGGACTGAGATTGCAAAGATATTATTAGAGGCCGGTGCTGATCCAAGCAAAAAAAACGCGATGTATGATCTAATTATTACCCCACTTCATCTTGCAATTGTAGTCAATAATACGGTGATTGCAGAATTGCTCCAGCAAAAAGGCGCTCCCTGTCATACAGAAGATGAAGAAGTAAAGATGACGCCACTCACCCAAGCTGTTGCAAAAGGAAATACTGATATGGTGACTGTTTTACTGAAAAATGTGGACTGGACAAAAGAAGATAAAAATCTTACAAGACTTCTCACTTGTGCAATTACAACAGGCAAAGTTCATATGGTGAATCTTATATTACATGCAGGTGCTGATCCAAATGAAGCAGACATAAAAAAAATTATTCCGCTTCCTTACGCGATCGAATGTGGTCATCCTGATATCGTGCAAGCTTTATTAGCGGCTGGAGCTGACCCAAATCTAGAAACTGAAAACGGTTTAACTCCAATCGAGTGGGCTTCTGACTTTAATCAGCCTTTGATCATGTTAATGTTATTAAAAAACGGTGCTGATCTTGGCGATAGATCTTCTGTTGTCTTACTACCATTAAGCAACTACCTCTCATCCCAATTTTTCCCCATTGAAATCTACGATAAGCAAATTATTGAGAACCTGGGTCGAATTCTCATCGGCGAAAGAACCGCATTTAATCCTGAAAAAATAGATAAAGAGCTTTTCTATTTAATCGGCGCACATTTCATGAATCACTTAAGAGGCGCTCCCGCAACAGAGTTACCGGAAGCACTTCATAAATATGTTCAGGTATTTATACCCGCGAGTGCGAATGAGTTTCATTTTAAAAATTATTTAAAAGATTACAACGTGATTAAGACAGCGCTCGTCATGCGTGATCCTGAAAAATATGCGTATCTCGAACAAATCGAATTTAACAATCATGCAGAAGCCATTCATTATTGCATGGCAGTCCTTGAAGCGTTTAATCAAGATCCGTTTGAACGATGCGCTGAACTCAAAGAAGAAGCCATTACCAAAACCCTTGAACAATTAACCAAACAGCTTAAGGCGCCTGGTTTATCGCTTGCAGAACAAGCGAATTATCAATATCAAATGGCAACGATATTAATTCTTTTTGCCGAAAAAAAATCGGTAGAGACAAAAATAAATTGTTACCAAGCCGCAGCAAAGTTTTGCCGTGCAGCGCATGAGAATGGTTATGATGCAGAAGAAATTGATAAATTAGCGACTCAAATCAAACGAGCGCATTCAGTCGCGATCCAACTCTTATTACATTTAGAAAATAAAGAAGTGAAGATCAGTGCCCCAGGGTTTGGTGGATTTGCACAGTCTGCGGAGACCAAAAGCACCTCTGCTCCCTCCGCAGAACATGATGAAAACACACGTAAACCCACCCCGCAAACACGCAAACACGGTTAAATATACATTTATGTTTAGCTTGTTTATATCTCAGCCGAAGAAAATAAGTCGCGTTAAGATTTTCTTAAGTATTTTTAAGTAAACTTTTCAGCGAATAGAAAAGATCAGTGTCATCCAGACAAACGCTTTTTTCTTGCAAGCCGGCATTTCAACTCGCCGTTCCCTTAAAGTGGCTGCAACAGCTGCTCGATTTGCGGTAATCCTCGTTAGTAACGTCATTGTCAGGATAGAGCAAGCGCTCTATCCTGTCTGATATGGCAAATGAAAAAGAGGAAAACATGAAACCAGCGTCTCATCCCGTGGATCTCAGTGAACTGCCTTGTCAGCATTTGAAAGGTGTTGGTCAGCGCATCGCCGAACGTTTGGCTCGGTTAGATATTCATTCCGTGCAAGATCTATTATTTCATCTTCCCATGCGTTATCAAGATCGTACGCGTATTCATTCGCTGCGTGAACTTCTCCCCGGCGAACATGTGGTGATTGAAGGAAAAATTGATTCGATCTCTTACCCAAAGGTTGGACGCACGCGTCTTTTTTTACGCGTGAGTGATGCAACGGGGCGATTGCATTTACGATTTTTTTATATCAATGCGCAACAACGCAATGCGTTGCAACTGGGGGTGCGCATCCGTTGTTTTGGTGAAATTCGTTTAGGTCCTCAGGGGTTGGAAATGATTCACCCTGAATATCGCGTCATCGAGGCCGCGCAAACTCAGTTGATTGAAAAAAATCTCACGCCAATTTATCCCGCGACAGAGGGAGTCAGTCAGTTAATGTTTCGTAAACTGAGCGAGCAAGCACTGACTCTGATGGAAAATAATGGATTGCTGCATGAAATTTTGCCCGATGCAGTGTTGCAATCTTTAAGTTTTCCTTCATTAAAAGAAGCGCTGCAACTGGTGCATCGTCCACCGTTGCAAACGCCGCTTGATTCACTGAAGAATGGAGAACATATTGCGCAAAAACGATTAGTGTTTGAAGAATTGTTAGCGCATCGTTTGAGTTTGTTACAGTTAAAAAAAACCTTTCAAGTTCAACAAGCCATGCCACTCGTGACACCCGCAAAATTAATCCAACAATTTTTGGCGACACTTCCTTTTACCTTGACTGGCGCACAAAAAAAAGTGGCTGAGGAAATTTCTGCTGATTTATCTCGACCCTATCCGATGTTGCGTTTACTGCAGGGCGATGTCGGTTCGGGAAAAACCGTGGTCGCAGCGCTCGCTGCGTTACATGCGTTTGCCAGCGGTCATCAAGCTGCATTATTAGTGCCAACGGAATTATTAGCCGAACAACATTTTCGAACGTTTGAAAATTGGTTTACACCATTCGGTATACACGTTGTTTTTGTGTCAGGACAAATGAAAACAGCAGCGCGACGGGAAGCGCTTGCGGCGATTGTTGAACATAAAGCACATTTGATTATTGGCACGCACGCGATTTTTCAAAAAGAAATTGAATTTGCCGGACTTGCATTGGTGATGATTGATGAACAACACCGCTTTGGTGTGCAGCAACGCGCATTGTTACGCGAAAAAGGCACGCAACAAAATTATTTTCCGCATCAATTAATCATGACGGCAACACCGATTCCACGCACACTGGCGATGAGTGTCTATGCGGATCTCGATTATTCGGTGATTGATGAATTACCGCCTGGCAGAACACCGATTACTACGCGGGTAATTTCAAATGATCGACGTGATGAAATTTTAGAGCGAATTCGTGAAGCGTGTAGAGCCGGTCGACAAGCCTATTGGGTTTGCACGCTGATTGAAGAATCAGAAGTATTGCAGTGTAAAGCGGCGGAAAATACCGTAAGCGAATTACGTGTAGCATTACCCGAGCTTAACATTGGTTTATTGCATGGGCGCATGAAATCTCAAGAAAAAGAATCGGTCATGCAACTTTTTAAAAAAGGCGAATTGCATTTGTTAGTGGCCACCACGGTGATTGAAGTGGGTGTCGATGTGCCGAATGCAAGTTTAATGATAATTGAAAATGCAGAGCGTTTGGGTCTGGCGCAATTACATCAATTGCGTGGTCGCATTGGCCGCGGTGCTATTGCGAGTCATTGTTTGTTGATGTATCAAGCGCCTTTATCGGAGACAGCCAAATCACGTTTAGCCGTCATGCGCGAAACGACAGACGGATTTAAGATCGCACAACGTGATTTAGAAATACGTGGTCCTGGGGAAGTGTTAGGCACGCGGCAAACGGGAGATATCTCGTTGCGCATCGCTGATTTGCTGCGTGATAGTGATTTATTACCGCGCGTGCAACAAGCAGCCACTATTTTGCAGCGTGATTATCCGACGTTAGTGGATCCCTTGATTAAGCGATGGATCGGTACGCGCGAACGATTTGGGCAGGTTTAAGCGTAATACACACCACCTAAAATACTGGCGCGTTTTGCACCGGTGACGGCGGTCAAATTGCCGGGTTGACCCGCAAGCGTTTGTTTGGCTAGCCAAGCAAATGCCATTGCTTCCACCCAATCCGGATGAATGCCTAATTTTTCGGTTGAATCAAGCGAAAAATTTTGGGCGAGCGCGTTCAAACGTTGCATTAAATAAATATTATGTATCCCACCACCACACACAAAAATTTCTGCTTCCGAAAAATAAAATTGGATGGCTTGCAGGATGCTCTGAGCAGTTAATTCAACTAAGGTGCTTTGTACATCAGCAGGTTCGAAACTATCGGGAGAAAAAGCAGCGAGCCATTTTAAATTAAAATATTCACGCCCAGTGCTTTTGGGCGGAGATAATTTAAAATAAGCATCGTTTTGCAAGCGCGTTAACAATTCATGTTGTAATGTTCCAAGGCGTGCAAACGCACCTTGATCATCGTAGGGTTTTTGTAAATGTTTTTCCGCCCATGCATCGAGCAAGGTATTTCCAGGGCCGGTATCAAAACCCATGGTGGGCTGCGTGTTATCTTTCGGCAGTAAGGTAATATTTGCAATTCCGCCAATATTCACAATCACGCGATTCGTTTTAGACGTGGCAAAAACGGATTGATGAAAACCGGGAACGAGAGGCGCACCTTGTCCACCCCAAGCAAGATCACGGCGACGAAAATCGGCGATTGTGGTAATACCCGTTTCTGCCGCGATCACATTGGGATCGCCAATTTGTAAAGTAAAATGGCGCGCAGGATCGTGGCGCACGTTTTGACCGTGACTACCGATGGCACGAATGTGTTGTGCAGTCATATTGTTTTGTTGCAGCAAAACATGTGTGGCGTTTGCAAATTGTTTACCAATTAATATATCCAATTCGCCCAGACGATTGACTTCATCCTCACCCGGGTGACAGAGTTGCAAAATTTGTTGGCGAAATTCGTTTGTGTACGGTTCATAATGTTGTGCAATGAGTGCAGGTTGAGCTTCCGCAAAGTCTACAATTACTGCGTTAATACCATCGACACTGGTTCCTGACATGAGTCCGATATAGAGTTCGCTCATAAAAATACTTTCCCGGGCTGAAGATTGTGCCATAATTTCATTTTTTATTTAGAGAGTAAAGTATGAATTTGGTCGATCAAGCGCTTGAGATCATTCGACGTGGCACAGAAGAAATCTTATTAGAACAAGATTTAGTGGAACGGTTGAAAACAGGAAAGCCATTACGTGTTAAAACAGGCTTTGATCCAACTGCGCCTGATTTACATCTGGGTCACACGGTCTTATTAAATAAAATGCGTCAATTGCAGGACCTCGGTCATGACGTCATGTTTTTGATTGGCGATTTTACTGGGATGATTGGTGATCCATCGGGTAAAAATGAAACGCGTCCACCACTCACGCGCGAAGCAGTGGAGGCAAATGCGGCAACGTATCGAAAACAAGTATTTAAAGTGCTTGATCCCGATAAAACTAAAATCATGTTTAATTCATTGTGGATGGATAAATTGAATGCGGCGGATTTAATTAAGCTTGCTGCAACACATACTGTTGCGCGTATGTTAGAGCGGGATGATTTTCACAAACGGTATGTCGGCGGTCAGGCGATTGCGATTCATGAATTTTTATATCCATTACTGCAAGGTTACGATTCAGTGGCGATGCAAGCGGACATTGAGCTGGGTGGGACGGATCAAAAATTTAATTTATTGATGGGTCGTGAATTACAAAAACATTTTGGGCAAAAACCACAAACGGTTATCACGCTTCCGTTGTTGCCTGGGTTGGATGGCATTAAAAAAATGTCGAAATCACTGGGAAATTATATTGGCATTGATGAATCACCCGATCAAATATTCGGTAAAGTGATGTCGTTGTCGGATGAAAGCATGTGGCTTTATTTTGAATTAATTAGTTTTCGATCGTTATCTGAAATTAAAAGTTATCGCACGGAAGTGAATAATGGGTTAAATCCACGCGATGTTAAATTTAAATTAGCGGAAGAAATTGTCGAGCGCTTTCATGATCGCGACAAAGCAAAACTCGCGCAGGAAAATTTTGTCGCGCAATTTCAACAAGGTGCCATCCCGGAAAATCTGCCGGATGTTTCATTGCAGGTTGAAGCAAAAGGTCTTGCTATCGCCAATATTATGAAATTGGCTGGATTGGTCGAAAGTACATCTGAAGCGTTACGCCTTGTGCAGCAAGGCGCGGTGCGTATGGATGGCGAACGTGTGCAAGATCGCAATCTTGTGCTGAATGCCGGTCAAGAATTTGTTTTGCAAGTCGGGAAAAGACGTTTTGCCAAGGTAATTTTACTCGCTGAAAAATAATTTAAATTTTTTTTTATAAATGTAGTTGACAGTCGACGCGAAGGCTGTAGAATTCGTCATCTCTGCGGGGGATAGCGGAGCACGAAATGAGAAGTTGTTTCGTCAGTTCTTTAAAAATTAAAGCCAAGCAATAAGTGTGGGCACTTACGTTG
>CAZOFA010000012.1:0-39246 GCA_964578975.1 uncultured Coxiellaceae bacterium | reverse complement strand
TATTTTTATTTTAAACTTTTAATTAAACCTGTTTTTTTTTGTGGGGTTTATTCCCCGCCGGGGGGAATATCACACGATTCAATCACTTTTTTCATCGGCTGCAAATTAATTTCTTCAAATACGCAATTACTCTCTTCACTGATGATATTAGAAACCAACGTTGCAATTTGATTCGCC
Source organism: uncultured Coxiellaceae bacterium (assembly GCA_964578975.1). GTDB lineage: Bacteria > Pseudomonadota > Gammaproteobacteria > DSM-16500 > DSM-16500 > CAYRUP01. The sequence continues at coordinate 39,069 of CAZOFA010000012.1, read as the reverse complement.
TCAATCGCGTGAAGCTCACCTTTTGCGGGGCGAAAGTCGAGATCAGCAAAAAATGGCGTGTTGACTATTCCTGGGTTGATTAATGTCACCATCACTTGAGCCGCGGCACATTCTTTTCTTAAACTCTGAGCAAACCCGCGCAAAGCAAATTTGCTTGCACAATACATCGTTGCTTTTTTTGCACCATCCAATGCGCACTCTGAGCCAATTAAAATAATTTTCCCTGCATTTCTTTTTTTAAACTGAGATAAAAACGTTTTAATTAAAATGGCTTGACTTAAAAAATTCACATTTAAAATATTTTGCATGCGTTGCACGGAAAATTGTTCAAGCTCAGCAAAATCACCATAGCCAACGGAACACACAATGACATCAATCGGAGACTCTGCTTGTTGAATTTGTTTAAATTGCTGTTCTAGCGTGTTGATGTTGGAAAAATCAACGCTGTAAGTAACATATTTTTTTGTATCCGGAATAAATTTTTCATGCTGCCGAGCCAAACCAATCACGTGATGATTTTCAGTCAACATTTTTTCTGCAATCGATCTACCAATACCGCTCGACGAACCCGCAATTAATATTTTCATGTTTGACACTCGAATAATAAAATTTTATCAACGTAGTTTTTTAAAATAGCGTTAACACAGTTTTTTAGCGCACGCTCTGTTTCCGCTCGATAGGAAACGATGACTCCTTTTCGATAAAGCGGTTGCGCGAACAGTGGATCGTCCGGATAAAGATGGACGATTTTCTGAAACATTTTTTCAGGAAAGCGCAACGGGCCGATACTCACTGAATGCAACGCATCAGCCGTGATTGCAGTAAATATATCATCGATTAATTGTTGATAGAGTATTTTAAAATTGGGGTGATAGATCAAAGGATCAAATCGCAACCCAATAGGCCAGCCCTGCTCTGCCACTGCTCTCATGGCTTGAATGCGTTTTTTGACAGACGGAACCTTATGTTCAAGTTCACGCGATATTTCATCGGGCGTGAAACTAAATGCAACCACAGCATGATCAAATGCCGTTTGTTTTAATAATTCTTTTATGTTGGTACTTTTGGTACGTAATTCTAACACCGCATTTTTCAACGGGCGAAAAAATTCGATAAATTCTCTGACAAAGTGCGTGATCGGTTCAAATGCCAATGAATCGCCATCGTATCCGGAGAAAAAATAAATCGGTGAAGTTGCCTGCTCAGAAATCAATTTGATATCTTGCATAAACTCTTCAAAATTAATAAAGACCACATAGTTGGCACTGCTGTACATGCCTTGTAAAAAACAATAACGGCAATCATACAAACAATTCAGCATATGAGAAAAATAATAATTCACCTCGCCACCAATACCAAATCCCGCTGGCGCTTTAAAAATTCTCGCGCCTTGTTTTTCTGCCAAAATCAATGCTGGTTCTGTTTTTTGAATTCTAAAATTTTGCGATTTTGGATTAAACACCTGTTTATAATGATCGCACTCAATCACCTGCAATGGTTTTATTTTTTGTAAAATCCGTTGCGTGCGCGGATGCTGCAAAATATTTTTTTCAATATAAACAATTTTCATCTAATTTATTAACCATTTTACGGAGGACATGCGATGCATTTTTTTCATCTCGACAATGCTCCCAAGCATTGTGATTTTTTATTTGTATGCGCCAACGTCTTAAACTTTCTTTTAATTGTAATAATTGCGCATGGGTAAAATGCCATGTCGATTGAAATTTTTCAACCAGATCAGCGGATGCATCCAATTTATTTTCTTGTCGTGACAGTGACATTAGTTCATTTATTAGCATTGAAAGAGTAGGTAAATTTGCAGTGATTAATTGCGCCACTTTATCTTTGGATAATTCCTGCAACGATTTTTCATCCGTATCAGAAATAATTTTAAAAAGTTGCACTTGTTCTTGCGCGACAAAATGCGTTGCCGTTTCAAAAAAAGCAGCGCCTTCCATATCAATCATTCCAATATCAGGATAAGAAGTTGCAGGCATATCATGCGTCAGAAGTGTTGTTTGTTTTTCTATGTTGATGAGCGACACAAATGGATACCACGATTTAGACGTGCTTTTTTCAATGATTTTGTGAACCAATACACTTTCGCCCACACTGAATTGTCTAGACCCTGCAATTCCTACATTGAGAAAACAATGATGCGACTGGCTTCCCGTCCATAAATGTAAAAACGTGGTTGCCGCAGCCATTTTTGTTTTACCAATGCCAGAAATAATCAAATGAATCGTTTGGTCTTTATTCACAAAAATAGTGAAAGGCAAATTAACTTGAATGATCTTTTTCAATTTAAAATAATCGATAATGGGTTTTGCCTCTGCGTGCAACGCCATGACGAGATTTACCCTATTATTGTTATTGGTCATTTATTATTCTCTATTTAAGGCGCACAGTATGACACATTAATTGTCGACGATTTAGTAGATTTTAGAGTAAAATGCATTACTTTATGTCACCTGAGCCTTTGCCGGGTGAAAATGTGAGGATAGTGAAATGGCCCGTATTACCGTAGAAGATTGCTTAATGAATGTCGAAAATCGTTTTACCTTGGTGTTATTAGCCGCCAAACGCGCTCGTCAATTAATGCGTGGCAGCGTGGATCCGACGGTGGCCTGGGAAAACGATAAACCGACGGTGGTTGCACTACGTGAGATTGCGGCCGGCCATACGAATTTTAGTGATGCGCATGAAATTGATTTAATCCCGGTTGCACCGACTACTTCTACGCAAGAAACATTAACCACAGGTGATTCAACCACCTCGACGGAATAGTTTTGCTTCTATACATATATCCTTTTAAAATGAAGAGAGTTGATTTCATTTAAGGATATGGTCTACGTGCTAGAATTTGAAGACTTACGGCAAGAGTTACAAAACTACCTTGATAGCTCGCAAATTGCGACCATTGGGGAAGCGTATGAACTTGCCAAGCGAGCGCACGAAGGGCAAAAACGTCATACCGGGGAACCTTACATCACGCATCCCGTCGCCGTCGCACATATTCTGGCGCAAATGCGTATGGACCCCCCCACCATCATGGCAGCCATTTTGCATGATGTCATTGAAGATACCGCCGTTGAAAAACCTCATTTAATCGAAAAATTTGGGAAAGAAGTCGCTGATTTAGTCGATGGGGTCACCAAATTAACCCAAATTGAATTTGAAAATCGCGCACAAGCGCAAGCAGAAAATTTTCGCAAAATGATGATGGCCATGGCGCGTGATATTCGCGTGATATTAGTCAAAATCGCCGATCGTTTGCATAACATGAAAACCATCAATTGTTTACCGCTGGAAAAACGTCGTCGTATTGCCAAAGAAACTTTAGAAATTTTTGCCCCCATCGCCAATCGCTTGGGTATGCACGCTTTTCGGATTGAGTTTGAAGATTTAGGTTTTGCAACCCTCTACCCCATGCGTTACCGCATTCTCAAACAAGCTGTGACCAAAGCATTGGGCACGCGGCATGAAATCATGGAGTTGATCGATAAAGAAATTCAACACAGTTTAAAAAAAATGAATATTCCGATTCGCGCGCTCACCGGACGTGAAAAACATATTTATAGTATTTATAAAAAAATGCATGAAAAACATTTATCATTTTCTGAAGTGATGGATGTGTATGGTTTTCGTGTCATCGTTGATAAACTGGATACGTGTTATCGCGTGCTAGGCGTACTGCATAATCTCTACAAACCACTCACGCAACTTTTTAAAGATTATATTGCGATTCCCAAAGCGAATGGTTATCAATCCTTACATACTGTTTTGTTTGGGCCCTTTGGCGTGCCGATTGAAGTCCAAATTCGCACGGAAGAAATGCATAAAATGGCGGAATACGGCATTTCAGCACACTGGTTATATAAAACAGAAAAAGCGGTATTCAGTGAAGCACAACAACGTGCAAAAGCCTGGCTTAAAGGCGTGTTGGAAATGCATAAAAGTTCCAGAAATTCCCTGGAATTTATTGAAAATGTGAAAATTGATTTATTCCCTGACGAAGTGTATGTGTTCACACCGAAAGGCAACATCATGGAATTACCCGCAGGTGCCACACCCGTTGATTTTGCGTATGCGATTCACTCGGATATCGGCAATACGTGTGTAGCAGCAAAACTCGATCGAAAACTGGCACCATTAAGCACGGGTCTGACTAACGGACAGCAAGTTGAAATTATTACCGCGCCAGGTGCACGGCCAAATCCTGCTTGGTTGAATTTCGTTGTCACCGGAAAAGCGCGCAGTAACATCCGACATTTTTTGAAAAAACAACATCGCGAACAATCCATTGAACTCGGCAAACGCTTGATCGAAAAATCTTTACGCGCGTATGGTCTGACCTTACCAGAAATTCCCGATGAACATTTAGAGTTTGTGATTCATTCTGCAAAATTGGAATCGATCCAACATTTGTATGAAGAAGTAGGCTTGGGAAATCGCACAGCGACGCTCGCTGCAAAACAATTAGCAAAATTTTCTGATCTCTCAGAAAAAATTAAAACGCATGACTTGACTCCTCACCATCCACTCGCGATTAAAGGAACAGAAGGCATTGTCGTCTCGTACGCAAAATGTTGTCGACCCATTCCCGGCGACCCGATTTGTGGTTATATCGAACCTGGGCATGGTGTTGTGGTACACATCGAACAATGTCCAACCTTAGAAAATTTTCGCAACATCCAAGACAAATTAATTCCTCTGCGTTGGGAAGAGAAAGTGCACGGCGATTTCGCCGTGGATTTATCTGTCGACATTTTAAATCAACGCGGCAGTCTCGCGAGTCTTGCACTCGTCATCTCAGAATCAGAATCGAACATCGAACAAATTAACGCAGAAGAATTTGATGGACGATATTTTTCTGTCAACATTACACTTACCACGCGCGATCGAAAACATTTAGCTAAAATTTTAAGAAATATTCGTAAAAGTAAAAATGTGATACGTGTGATTCGTTTAAAACCGCGCAGTAAAAACAAGAATAAAATTTCGCAGATTTGAATCATTGTGTCATTCCCGCGCAGGCGGGAATCTATTTAAAATTTATCACGATGGATTCCCGCCTGCGCGGGAATGACGCAAGTCTTGCCAGACAAACATTTGGTAGGTTACTCTCTAAGCATCTCTCATCTTAAAAAGGATTTTAAAATGAAACATAAAATCGCAGGATTACTCTCATTATTTTTAGCGCCCGTTTGCATCGCCACTCAATTAGATTCAACAGCACCCGCCCACCCGGTCGGCAGTTGTTACGGTGGTGGTGTGGTATTTTATCTGAATAAAGCATCCAATCCGCCCGTGGGACATCGTGGTTTAATTGCAGCTTTAGTAGATGTAGCAGATGATAATTTCGCCTGGACGCTTTCAGACGCACCCACGATCAACACATCTTCTTTGTATTTCAGTGGGTCAGATAATACCAAACTCATTTTAGCAGCGGTCGAATCGCCCGCCGCAGATGCGGCAGCAAAATTTACCACCGCTGCAACTTGTCCAACCTGTTCCGCATGGTATCTTCCCGCGCAAGATGAACTCGCCACATTATTTTTTGAATCATCTAATCTCGTTAATTTTTGGAATAATCCAAGTTGCCCAGGTAACGCGCCAGAATCACTCCCATATTGGAGTTCTTCACAATACCATTATCCCGCCAATATCACGACTGCATGGTCTGTGCATTTTGGGACAGGATATGTGACTAATTCACCTGCGATGTATCCCTATCGCGTTCGTGCGATTAGGTCTTTTTAAAATAAATAATCTTGCCGTGAGAAATCGCGAGGATGACAGAGAAGCGGATACTCGTATCAAAATTATTTTCCACCACCACCAAATTTCCGCATCAAACTATTCCTCCCGTCAACCGGTCTCTCTGGTGAATATTTTTTGTTGGATTTAGCTCTTTGTTGACTTAACTGTCGCCCTAGGTTGCTATCAGCTCTTTCTCTAGGTCTCCCTTGTCTTTTGTCTTCTGGATTTTCTGATGGGCTAAACATAGCAGAAGTAGATCGAGGAAAGTTTGTGGATTGGGATAGTTTTCTTCGCTGTTCGGTGAGTTCACTAAGGTTTGAAGTTGTTCTGGGAAGTCCTCCCTGGCTACTTGAACTCAAACTAGGGCTAAGAGAACTTGTATCGGTGCTCAAGGGACTTACACTTGAGCTTGCACTGGGACTTGTCACACTTGAACTCGAGCTTACAGAAGGACTCGCGACAGAAGGTCCAGATTCCGGCGTAACGTTAGTTTCTTCATAAAATGTGAGATTACCATTAATATCAGAGAGGTGGGTGAATCCAGCAGGCACGATAGTGTGGTCACACTGATATAAAAATTTAGTCCATTGCATGTGTTCAAGGAGTTCTCCGATAAATTTATGTCTTATGTCTACTAAAGCCATTTCCACTTCTAGATTGGGTATTGGCCTTTTCTCTGGAGGGTTATCTCCCATAGGTTTCATCCTCGAAAAATCAATTTCTTGTTTTATGAGACTTGTTTCATAATTTGAAATTATCGTACGCCAACTGATCCTCTCTGCATTTTCCAAATTTGTGAAAACAGAACAAAAAGCTTTCATGGTTTCTTTCGCAGCATTAACATGGTTTGGGTCTGCTTTAGGTCCGAAAGTTTTAAAAAAACCAAATTCGCGTTGAAATTCCTCTGCAGTAACGACGGGAATCTGAGGTTTAGCCATGTGTGTACGTAACACCTGCGCAGCCTTCAATACATCTTTAGGCCAATCATACGTTTGTTCATTTCTCTTTTTAAATAACTTCTTAAGTAATTCTTCTTGAATAACAAGATCACGCGCGGTTTCAAGCGTTTTAATCATTGGTATATGTGGATGTTGCTTTGACACAGCCAGCTCCAACGGAGTTATTCCTTCTTCATTTGGAGCATTAACCGTGCCAGGAATTTTAATAATCGCTTCAACGACTGTAAACGCAGTTGAATCTTCTTTATCCATGGAAGCTTGCACTGCCGCGGTTAAAGCAGTTTGCCCACTGGGTGAATAGGTCTTATTTAATTTCTCAACCAACCATTCACGCCCCCCTTTTTCTTCTTTGTTCTTATCTTCCCCAAGCGGGGTTTCATTTTGCTCAATGAAAGTGCGGATGGTATCCCAGTGGTGTTTATTATCCGCAGTATCAAGACCCTGCACAGCCTGCTCAAAATCTTCAAGAGAAATTCTATCTTGCATACCCCACCCCACCTTGGTTGATGTATTGAAAATCAACAAAAAATCATTCAGTGCTCTTTATATTATAAGACAAAATAGGCAAAAGGGATGAAATCAGGGCTTAATCTATTGATTTGTATTAATATTTCAACTAGTTATAAAAATAATCTTGCCATGAGAAATTGTTAACACCACGTTTAATTGATCATCTAGCACGACTAAATCCGCATCTTTATTTTTCGCAATACTGCCGGTACGTTGAAAAATATTCAACATTTTTGCCGGGTTTTCTGCGGTAAATTTGACGATATCAGTCATGCTGCAGTCAGTAAATTGCAGCATATTTTTAATCGCTGCAAACATCGTTAACGTGCTGCCAGCGAGCGTACCATTGGATAAAGTTGCAATTGAATTTTTGACTGAAACTTCTTGTCCGCCTAAATCATAAATTCCATCCGACAAACATTTGGCACGCATCGCGTCAGTCACTAATATAATTTTTTCTGTTCCTTTTATTTTTAATGCGAGCAGAACAATGGCAGGATGAAGATGCTCACCATCCACAATTAATTCTGCCGTGACTTTTTCTGACAACAATGCGGCTGTGACCGTGCCTGGTTCACGTTGATGAATGCCGCGCATCGCGTTAAACAAATGGGTGACGTGCGTGCAACCGTGCTCGATCGCGCTCAGTGTTTCCGCGTACGTTGCATCACTGTGTCCGATGGCCACAACAATTTGTTGTGACGTTAAGTAGTGAATCACTGCATCGCTATTGGGAAGCTCGGGCGCGAGTGTCACTAATTTTATTAAATTTCCTGATTTTTGTTGCCAACGTTTTACATGGTCGATATTGGGCGCGACAATTTTTTCTCGACTCTGCGCACCAATTTTTTGTGGCGATAAAAATGGGCCTTCCAAATGCACGCCTAACATTTTAGCGCCATCAACTTGTTTGTAATTAGAAATATTCTCAAGCACCTCATCAATTTTTTCAGGCGTTGCGGTCATCGTCGTCGCAAGAAATGAAGTCGTTCCTTCGCGTGCTAATGTTTTACTGATATTTTCTAATGCGTCTAACGTACCATCCATGACATCGCTACCATTTGCGCCATGAATATGCACATCAATAAATCCGGGCAACAGGTGATAATTGGCGGGAAATTCAAAAATTTTGTCTGCTTTAAATTTTTTTTCTGTATCGATCGCGTGAATTTTATCGTCATTAATCACCAAAGCTGCATTTTCAATGACACCCGCTTCAGCATAAATTTTAGGGCCAGAAATAATTACCATGTTTTAGTAACCTTGGTTAAATTGAACGGTGCATCAGGATTTAAGCCGCGTGCCAAACTTAATTGTGCAATCATGCGATAAAATGCTTGAATGATCATGAGTGGATCGCAAATGGGATGCAGTGACGGTGGCATCGATAAAGACATCACTTGTTCTGATAACCCTTTTGTATTTAATCCCGGGGATGCAAGAAACACGCGCGCACCTAATTCAAGCGCGCGTTGCATAATATTTTGTATGCCAATAAATGACGCGTCTTGTTGCGCAAATACCATCAACGGAAAATTTTTTTCAACTAACGCAAAAGGCCCATGCAATAATTCCGCACCACTAAATGCTTCCGCATGAATTTTTGTCGTCTCTTTAAATTTTAACGCAGCTTCTTGTGCGATGGGAAAACTAAAACTTCGACCGACAACAAATGTGTTATGCACTTGTTGATATTCACTCATCACCTGCGACCAATTTTCTTGACTCGCACGTTCTAAACTGAGCGGCAATTCAGATAAGACTTGCAATAATTTTTTATCATCGGTTAACAAGGCGACAAAATGGATGAGCGCACCGAGTGTCGCTAAATATGATTTAGTTGCAGCAACGGCTTGTTCTTTTCCAGCTAAAAGTGGTACGACAAATTCTGCCGCGCGACTTAATGCAGAATCGGTTTCATTCACAAATGCAACCGTGAGCGCACCCGCGGTACGCATCGATTGCATCATTTCAGCAATATCAGGGCTCGCACCCGATTGAGAAATGCCAATCACCAAACAATTTTTTACCGGTAATTTTTTTTGATACAACGTATAAACAGAGGGAGCCGCTGACGCTGCAATCATCCCTGCATGCGCTTCCAATAAATATTTCGCAAACGTGGCGGCGTGATCTGAACTGCCGCGCGCAATCGTCACGGCAATTTTAATATCTGCCGCACGGATTTTTTTGACTAACTCAGTCAGCAACACTTGATTCGCCTGAAATTGTGCGGCTAACACGCGCGGTGCTTCAAGCGCTTCTTGTTCCATGAGTGACAAGGTTGGCATTAGACTTGCCTCTGTTTGATATAGTCATGAATCATCATAATCGCGCCAACATTTGCATCCGCTTGCCGCGGCACGAGAATCGAACGTAATTCTTCGCTCAACCACGGTTCCATAAACGGAGCAATGCCACCAAATAAACTGCACGGCAAATGATTATCGTGTCGCGTTTGCAATTTAAATAATGCTGTCGCGACGCGATCAATGGCCTGCGCTGCTTTTTTCATTAAACGCACGGCTAACACTTCTTGTTGTTGGCTATGATTAATGACAAATGGTGCCAGGCGCGCAAATTCACTGGAATTCGCTTGATTCGCCCAGGTGGTAAATCGTTCTATGTCATTTTCAAAAAACGCAAAAACATCTTCGACTAATGGTGATTTCTCGATGCGATGATCACGCCACTGAAATGTCAAACGCGCCGCTTCAAGCCCCAACCACGCACCACTGCCCTCATCATCATGCGGAAATCCCCAGCCACCGACGCGCCTGTTTTGATGTTTTTCAATTTGATATCCCACGACCCCCGTGCCCACGATGATAATCGCACCATCGTGTCCTTTGTGCGCACCGACACACGCCGCATGCGCATCCGAGGTTAAACAAATATTCGCGAAAGGATGCGGACGCGATAAAAATTCATCGACGGCCTGCGTCACTTCACAGCCCGCCAAACCTAAGCCCAGATGAAAATGATAGCGATTATCTTCCAAACGTATTTCAGCGGGTTTTAATGCGTCTTCAAGCGCCTGATAAATCGATTCCCATGATTTATCGACTGAGATACGGATATTGGCAGGACCACCGACACTTTGTCCTAAGACTTCACCGAGACCATTTTCGACGCGCACTTTTGATTTGGTTGCGCCACCATCGATACCAATAAAAATATCCTTCACCAATTGAGCCACCTTTTTTTCCTCTCTGACAATCTTGTTATTATAATGCTTTTTTCTGTCGTAAAATATGGGAGAGCGGGATTCGCACCTCGCCTGATTCATCTACCACATGCTGAGCGTCGAATGATGTGCCAAATGCATGGGCAAAAATCACTTCGAAAGTAAGCGGATATACATTCTGTGAATTTTTCTCCAGTTGAACTTTATCCCCATCACCGCTCATCATACTCGTTGCACGTAACTCATGAAATAATTGTCTGGAGTCGCGATATGTCAACGTAAAATAATCCGCCTCCAACACCGGATGGGCAAATTTTTGCTGTGTTAATAGATCGCCAAGATTATGCATATCCATCAATTGCGGGAAAAAAAGCGTGCTAGGATGTAATTCGCGCAATGTATCAGGGCCGAGCATCGTCAACATTAACAGACCATCAGGACGTAAAATGCGTTGCCATTCCGCACAAACGGCTTGCAAATCTGTGCACCAAGGTAATAATAAATTCGCCACGATTAAATCAACAGAGTGTGAAGCAAAAGGTATGCGATCCACTGACGCACACAACCAATCAGCATCATTCTTCTGTTGTTTTGCATAAGAAAGCATGGCAAATGATGCATCGACTGCCATGATATTTGCATCTCGATAGCGTGTGCGTAACAATGTACTGACATCCCCCACACCACATCCCATATCCACAATCACACGCGGTTGCAAGGTCACAAAATCTAACCGCGCCAACAATTCAGTTGCGACTAATCGTTGCAACACCGCACATTCTGCATAAACAGCTGGATCGCGTGCGCTCAATAAATTTTCAAGTTTTTCGTTGGAGAACATAAATGAATTATTTTAAAAAATTGATTAATTGGTTTTTCCCTTACACTTGCGTTTTTTGCAAAATGCCCTCACATCGTGAACAAAATCTCTGTCATGCCTGTTGGCACGATTTACCTATTTTACACATTGGCTGTGTGCGTTGCGCCAATCATTTGCCGCAGGCAGATAAAATTTGCGGCCAATGTTTGCAAGTCGCGCCAATGTTTGATTGCGCCCATGCATTATTTACTTATCACCCGCCCATCACCAAACTCATTCTCGATTTAAAATTTCATCGCGCACTGGCGCATGCGCAATTACTGGGAGAATGGATGCGCGATAAAATTATCCACGACTGGTATCGAGAAAAACCCCGACCGTCAGTGATTATACCCGTCCCACTTCATCCTAAACGTTTAAAAGAACGCGGATTTAATCAAGCGCTGGAAATTGCCCGTCCGATTGCAAAAACTCTGGATTTACCGATACTCACCCGCCATATCACTCGACGCAAGCATACCATTGCTCAAACCGCGCTTCCAGCAAAGACGCGTAAGCATAATATGCGTCATGCATTTTTAATTCAGCAAGATTTAAAAAATCAACATGTTGCGGTGCTGGACGATGTCATGACGACGGGTCATACGCTGAATGAATTTTGCCGTGTATTGAAGCAAAACGGCGCAGGCAAAATTGATGTTTGGTGTTGTGCACGTGCAGGTAAGTGATGACTTCAATCCCCTTTACTAGAAGAACGTGAGCGTGAGGGCGTTTTAGCAATGGGTGGATGCGGTTGCTGAGTTGGATTTGAACCTAAATACAACGTATCAGGTTTAAAAAAATATTGTTCTGAAGCAGTCCTTATCAGTTCTGGTGCAGCGCTTTTTGTCTCAGCAGGAAGTGTTGGTGCAGTTTGTGCTTGAGTAGGCATAGTGATTAATGATGTCCCAATCTCTTGGGCGCTTTTCGGAGCCATACCTCTTTTTTTCAAACAAGCCATGAAAGATTCTGATGTAAAAAGTTTAGTAAAAATTTCCGTATATAAAGATTTTCCTCCAGGATGTTCTTTTAAAAATTCTGACAGGGTATCAACAATTAAATTCATATTGTCAGGTTTTTGCAGCGTGGGATCTTTGAGCGCAGGATGAATAACAATTCGTCCTAATTGTCTTATCAAGATATTTCCCCGAGTCATACCACTTTTATCGAGTGATACAAATGCACTTCCTTTTTCGCGTTCATAAGACATCGCACTATCATAAAGCTCGATGATTAAATCCTTACTCTCTTTCTCGGCAATCGTTTCAGAGGGCACATTTCTTCTCGTCCGAAATGCGCGCATTACTTTGGATGGCGGACATATTTCTTTTAATACTGCAACGAATGCCTCAGGTTTGATCCGTATTACATTTTCTTGATGATGTTTTTTAGGTAAATTGCCTGCAATGTAACAAACTAACTCGGGTATTAATTGAATTTTTTGAATGTAGGCCGCAAGATTTTTTTTGGGATTTTCTTCAAAAAATTCAACCAGCGCAGATAAAATTAATTCCGGATCACGGGGATGATAAGCGCTAAATGGCGCTAATTTTTTTGGCATTGATTTTTCTTCTGAAACGTCACAAAGATTGGAAATGATTTTTTCCCATCGTTGTTGGCTTAAATCAAGTTGCTGAGCAAGAATTTTACTTTTTTCATATTGACCTAATTCGCGAAGCGCGTCACGCAAACTCTGCGCAATTGTTTTATCTTCCGGTTTTTTTTCTAATGCGGCTTCAAAATATTTTCCTGCTTGAATCCATTCTTTTTTATCAAACCAATATTTTCCAATTCCGCATAGTGCTTCAACATCGTTGGGATTGGAGGAAATGACTTGATTGTAAATAGCAAACGCTCCTTCCTTTTTGTTTTTTCCAAAAATATAGAGCCACCAGGCTCGTTTACACAGTACAGAACGCATCTCATCATTTAATTCTTGGTTGTCACGAATGAATGCAAATGCTTGCTTAGATTTAGCATAGTTTTCCATGGCGTGAGCAAACTCACTTGACGCGAGCAGAAGACCAGGGACGAAAGGAAGTTTCTCGCTAAGAACGTGGCGAGCCGCTTTACTATTTGGGTATTGCTCTAAGCAATCTTGAATAGCATCTAACGCTTCCAAAAATTCTCGGGCTTTTAAACGATCATAAACAACCTCGACCATTTCATTTTCGGTAAGCTGTTTATTCAAGGGAGTTGGCATAATCCTTCTCTAATGTTTGAAGGAGACACCTACAATTATAGCATCAAATACCAAAGGTATCTTTCACGCTGACACTGATATCTTGCGCACTTTTTTCTTCTTCATCAACAAATTGCAAGCGCCCCAGGCGTAATATTCCTTTACCGGTTAAAACCTCGATCATGCCATTGACTTTACCCAGTATGCGGCCAGGCACATTGCCCACATAATTGAGATTTTTCGCGGGTAATTCAGCACTCCAAATCAAGATTTTTTGGCCGCGCAATGTGGTATAAGCACCCGGAAAAGGATGAGTTAATCCGCGAATAAAATTATAAATTTGTAATGCGGATTGTTGCCAATTTATTTCACCGTCAGAAGGTGTGCGTTTGCAGGTGTAGGACGCTAATGCTTCATTTTGCGGAGTGGCTTTCGCGGTGCCCGCGGTGAGCGCCGGTAAATTTTTTATAATAATTTCTTCGTATAATTTTATAATTTTTTCATCGACCGTTTTTGCGGTGTCTTGCAACGTAATCTCAGTCGCCAGTTGATCGACGATCGGGCCACAATCTACACCTTCTGCAATATGAAATAACGTCACGCCGGTTTTTTCTTCGCCATTGATAATTGCCCAATTCATCGGGGCAAATCCACGATAGGTTGGTAACAACGAATCATGAATAATTAACGTGCCTTGCGCTGGAATGCTATAAGCTTCTTTGGTAATCAAATAGCGCCAACCAATGGCAAAAGCAATATCCGGTTTAATTTTTTGTAATACCTGACTATATTCGGATGATTTTACTTTATCGGAATAAAATAGTTCGATGTCATGTTCTTTTGCGAGTGCGGTCACTTTTGGATGATATTGTTCTTCATGAGGATCTTCCACTAAACACAAAATGCCGCAAATATTCGCTTTTGCAGCAATTAATTTTTTTAACACCGCATAACCACGGCGTGAGCCAAGAAATAAAAATAGTTTCATGAGGATTGACCTTGTACTGCCATCGTGCCACTGCGACCATCAACTTCACCTTGCAGCAAATCGCACACTGGAATTGCATTTGGATTTGTTAATGATTGACGCGCAATGTCGCAGCCTTTAATAAATTGGATGTTTTGTTGTTTTGCTTTTACTAAAAATTCTCTAAACCAAGCTAAATGTTTCATGCCTTCGATTTCTGCGTGGGTTGTGAATGTGTTAGTCCTATCACTCACTAAACGTTGCAAATAAAAATCCGCGAGTGTTTGCATGGGATATTCTGGACGCCCTAACAATTCATCGAGTGTGGGAAGATTGGTTGGAATTTGTAGCGTTTTAAATGTGATGTTTCCCACACGCGGATAAAACGGACAAGTCCCGCGTGCATCACTTGCATAAGTTAAATCCGCTTGATCATACACCGCTAAACTCAATGCATTTGCTTGCCAACCAGCAGCGCCCGCTGTTTTCGCCGCGACATTAAAAATCCGCTGGAACTCGTTTCGCGCTTTGGCAAATTCCGCTAACACTTCGTCTTGCGTCATGTGCGCTAAACCATCTTGCCAACGTATATGATCATAACAATGAATACCCACTTCATGTCCGGCTTGTTGCGCTTGCAGCATGATTTGTTGATTGCGTCGACCAATATGCGGCGCTGGCAACAAGGTTCCATTGAGTAATGTACGTAACCCATAAGTACTCACGACACTACTGCGACTCACTTTTTTTAAAAATCCCGGGCGAAAAATACGTTTGATCGCACGTCCCGTGTTATCAGGGCCGAGCGAAAATAAAAACGTCGCAGGAATATTTAATTCAGCAAATAATTTTAATAAATTGGGAACACCAATGCGCGTGCCACGATCAGTGTCGACATCCACTTTAATGGCGAGTGTTTTCGTCATTCATCTTTTCCTCGCATTTCGCGCACAATAAAAAATGGACGTTGACGCACATCTTTGTAAATGCGCCCAATGTATTCACCGACAATGCCTAAGCCCATGAGCGTCACACCAAATAAAAAATAACCGATCGCAAACAAGGTAAACATACCTTCTGCCTCAGGGCCGATAAATATACGGCGGAAAAATAAATAAATCACGAAGAGTGTGCTTAAGATGGAAACGAGAATGCCGAACAGCGTAAAGATCTGTAACGGGACTAACGAAAATCCTGTCATTAAATCAAAATTCAAACGTAATAATTTATATAAATTATATTTAGAGGTGCCCGCGGCGCGTGAGCTGTGTTCAACTTCAATTTCCGTCGGATGACTTGCATAACTATAAGCAAGTGCTGGAATATAAATACTGGATTCACGACTCGACACCACTGCATCCACCACATGACGTTTGTAGGCACGCAACATACAACCTTGATCAGTCATGACAATGCCGGTAATGCGCGCACGAATCGAATTATTTAAACGCGAGGCAAAACGACGAAACCAACTGTCTTGTCTATTTTTACGAATCGTACCCACATAATCATGGCCTTTTTCAATCGCCTCGACCAACTTAGGAATTTCTTCCGGTGGATTTTGTAAATCGGCATCGAGTGTCACTATCACCTCACCCCGCGCACGTTCGAATCCCGCCGTAATCGCCATATGCTGACCGAAATTTCCATTAAAATGCACAATGCGAAAATGCTCAGGACGACGTTCATAAAAACTATTTAAAATTGCCTCCGTTCCATCTCGACTGCCATCATTCACTAAAATGATTTCATAGGTTTTTCCGCACTGATCCAATACAGTTGTTAAGCGCGAATAAAGGTTTTCAAGATTGTCCGCCTCGTTATAGACAGGTATGACGATACTTAAATACGGTTTAGGCATAGTTGTTAACTCTTTAGACTCCTGGGAAGTTGCATAGAATAACACCGCGCGACATTGCTCGCCAGAGAATAAAAGCACTCCTCGTCATGTTAAAACATTGCTACACTAAGCCGATTTTTTTAATTTATAGAGTAGCTTATGCGCATCCCTTTCTCAGTATCGAATATCACCGCAGGTTTTGTTGCCGTACTCGTCGGTGTGACCAGTTCCACCGTTCTTATTTTTCAAGCCGCAACGGCCGCCGGGGCGAGTACAGCGCAAATCAGTTCGTGGCTGTGTGCGGTGCTGGTGGGTGTCGGTATCACGTCGATCGGACTTTCGCTTTATTACCGGATTCCTATTTTGACAGCATGGTCTACACCCGGTGCCGCTTTGTTGATAACTAGTTTATCGGGCGTGCCGATGGCAAACGCCATTGGCGCATTTATTTTTTCAGCGTTGTTGATTTTATTTTCCGGTGTCACCGGTGCGTTTGAAAAAACCATGGCGCGCATACCAGGCTCACTCGCCGCTGCGATGTTAGCCGGAATTCTTTTTCATTTTGGCATCAATATTTTTACCTCGATGCAACATCAATTCTTGCTGGTGTTTGCGATGTTTATGACTTTTTTAATTGGAAAAAAAATATTTCCGCGTTTTGTCATTCTCATTGTTTTGTTTTTAGGGATGGGAGTCAGTTATCTGCAAGGATTATTTCATCTTGAGAATTTTCATGTCGCACTCTCGACCCCTTCATTTATCATGCCAACCTTTTCCATCGCAACCATGATCGGTGTAGGTATTCCACTTTTTATCGTCACGATGACATCACAAAATCTTCCTGGCGTTGCTATTATTCAAGCATCCGGCTTTCACCCACCGGTTTCAAAGGTGATGAGCTGGCTTGGGTTAACCAATCTCATCGTGGCACCTTTTGGTGGATTTAATGTTTGTTTAGCCGCGATTACGGCGGGAATTTGTCTTGGAAAAGAAGCAGATGCGGATCCGGCCAACCGTTATAAAGCAGCGATCGCGGCCGGAATTTTTTATTTGTTATTAGGTTTGGTGGGCGCAACCATTGTCGTACTCTTTACCGCTCTGCCCAATGAATTAATTTTTGCAATCGCAGGCCTTGCTTTGCTTAATACCATCAACACCAGTTTGAAAATCGCCTTGCAAGATGATCATCAACGCGAAGCCGCTTTAATCACGCTATTAGTGTCGGCATCGGGAATCACTTTATTTGGTATTAGCGCGGCATTTTGGGGCTTGATTGCAGGGATTATTACACTGGTCGTGCTATGATATATTTCGTCTAATTATTCACGGAGGAAATATGCGAATTTTTTTGATCGTGCTCACTGCCTTGAGTTTAATGATAGGTCTGTCGTACGCAAAAGAAATGACGAGCGCTACTCAAACAAAACTGAAAGGCCCTGCTCCCAAAGGAGTTGTCATTCACAAAAACAATATCACGGTAAAACAAGGTTATGTGGTGCAGAAAGTTTCTAAAACCCGAGCGGTTGCGCGCATGCGCGGGGGAAATGGCATTACCGGAGATTTTGATTGCACTTGCAATGGTGAAAGCGGTGGTTGTAGCGTCGTCACAACACCGAACAGCGCCACTTGCGTTTCATCGGGTTGTAATAATTGTTACATGATTATCACGATTCCAGGTACACCGAAGACGTTGATGCGTTATTAATATCTCGTCATTGCGAGCGCAAACGAAGCAATCCCAAGTTTTCTTAAACACTAAAACCTGGATTGCTTCGCTTGCGCTCGCAATGACGGAGATTATCCCACCGTAAAATCTTCGCCGACACCGACGTTAATTTTCCATTGGCAATTTGCACCATTGTAGGGAAGCGCAGTGATATCAGGTTGCGCGGCACCTTTTGCAGTGACGACAAAAATACATGCTTTAGCACTAAAGTTTGAATTACTCGTTTGTTCAGTCAACGTTAAGCTATACGCTACGTTATAATCTGTTTCATTATCAAAATCAAAACCATATTTTTGTGGTGCGGATGAATCCAGTTTGAATCCAGATATTTTAGTTTGACCATCGGGTCCGACAAACCAAGCATGGTCTGCTTCACTAATCACTTGCAGTGTCGCATTCCATTGACCATCCGTTGCGGTAACAGTATGCCAAGTATGCGCTGTCTGTTGCGCGGCAAATAATTGAGTGGCGGCAAAAAAAGATAAAACAGAAATCATAGACTTTTTCACGTTGAGCTTCCTTATTCAAAAGGAAAATATGATGGATAGATGAGAGATGCTTGTCAACGTCGATTATTCAAAATATTTTTTTATTATCGCTGAGATGATAAACATCAATATTGAGTTCGGTTAACAGCGAAGGCGTAAAATCAGATTGTTCAAAACGCGAAATGGTAAAATCACCCACCACCACAATCCACGGTAATTTGGCAATTTGTTTAATAAAAGTTGCTGTGGGAGCATATTCCCCTGTCATCACAATTTTAAATGTTTGTTTGTGATAATTATTGTCTTTACTTGCGAAAGCTTGATCAAAGGTTTGAAAGTTAAGTTTTTCTGCACGCCCCATCGATTTGATCGTGGTAATTAATTTTTTTAAATCATCATATTTAATAAATTTTTTTTGCCATTCATTTAAAGTATTTTGTACTTTAGAAAATTGTGCGACACGTTCTTCCAGTTCAAATTCTTGACGTAACAAAATTTTCATTTGTTGTTGATAATTATATTCTTGTAAGTTTGCTAAAACGAGATCTTGTCTTAATGTTTTAATGTCACATTGATACCACACGATCGCAATCACCGCGCACACCGTCACAATCATCACATGCTGGATGATCTTCATGTTTTTATCCATGTGGTTAATTGAAAATACCGTCGTTGATTAATCGTATTTAAATTCGTGATTAATGGCTGGGTAAAAAGAACCGATTGATCGATGTTTCCGAGGAATTGTATTAACTCAACATCCGAATGCGTTGAGCCTGCTAAAAAAATTTCTTTCCCCTGTCGTTTCAATTGATCGATGATCACAAAATTCGGCGTCGCTTTGCTCAATTCATCGAGCAATTGTGCCGCTTCATTATTTCGTTGATTTAAACTGGCAATAAACTGCAGTCGCGACGTAAACTCCAACAAGTTTTTTTGTCGTTCGGAAAATAGATCGATTTCTAATTTTTTTTTGGTGATCAGCTCATAGAGTTCTTTATTTTTTTCTTGGGTATAGAAGATGATATTGTCGAGGATGGTATGCCAAATAAATAACGTAAACAGCGTCAAACCGACCCAGCGGATAAATGACATAGCAAAACGAACATAATCCATTTGTTTTGTTTGCTGCATTTTTGCTCTACCGAACGTTCCTTTTACCCATTGTATAACGGCATTGAGCAGAAGCAAAATATTTGAGGTGAGCGGCTATTTGTGTATAATCACTCCCTCTGAAAAGTGGATAACATTATGCAAGATTTTGTGGTTTTTATCGGACATCATTCAACCCTGGTCATGGCACTCGTGCTGGTTTTGGGTTTATTATTCATTCTTGAATTTATAAAATTAAAACGTGGCGCTAACAAAGTGACGCCTAGTGCCGCCGTGCACCTCATGAATCATGACAAAGCAGCGGTGGTGGATATACGCAATCGCGAGGCATATTTGGCAGGCCATATTGTCAATTCGATTTCACTGCCATTAAATGAATTAAATGACAAAATCAAAAAAATTGAAAAATTCAAACTGCAGCCTATTTTATTAGTCTGTGCGACGGGAAATGAATCATCACGCGCTGCCAATCAATTAATGTCTCAAGGTTTTCAAGTCCAAGTGTTATCGGGTGGCATCAATGCGTGGCGCGCTGCTGATATGCCTTTAGTCAAGGGATAATCATGCAAGCAAAAATTATTATTTATTCGAAAGCAAATTGTTCTTATTGCACCTGGGCCAAGCAATTACTTGATAAAAAGCAGGTGAGCTATCAAGAAATTCGCATCGATTTAGATGACCTGCAACGTGCTGAAATGGAACGCTTAAGCGGTCGTCGTACCGTCCCGCAAATTTTTATTAATGACCAATTGATTGGCGGGTTTGACGATCTGTCCCAAGCAGAAAAAACGGGAAAACTAGATGTTTTATTACAAATTAATAAGGAAAAATAATTATGCAAAGTAACCCAACCCCCACCAACTCATCATCTAATGCACCGCACTTTGAAATTCAACGAATTTATTTGAAAGATCTTTCTTATGAAGCGCCGAACACACCGCAAACCTTTGTGGAAGATTGGAAACCGGAAGTGCAATTAAATTTAGAAACCAAGAGTAATCGCATTCAAGAAAACACCCATGAAGTGGTGCTTTCCGTCACTGCAACTGTCACCACCTCGAAAAAACCTGCTTTTATTATCGAAGTGCATTTAGCCGGCGTGTTTGTGATGGCGAACATTCCAGCGGATCAAATACGTCCGATGCTCGGCAGTTTCTGTCCGAATATTTTGTTCCCTTATGCGCGTGAAGTGATTTCTGATGTCGTCGTGCGTGGCGGATTCCCGCAATTAATTTTAGCGCCCGTTAATTTTGATGCGCTGTATACACAACACGTGGAAGAGCAACAAAAAAGCGGTAAAAAAACGGAAGACGATTCCGAAACCAAGGTACATTAAATGGAAAAAATCTACCCGGAACCGATTGCCATCCTGGGCGCAGGCTCCTGGGGAACCGCGCTTGCCCTTTATCTTGCACGATTAGGGCAAGGCGTGCGTCTTTGGACGCATAATGCAGCTGATGCCGCATCTATGCAATCTGAGCGAACAAATCCTCGCTACATGCCAGGGCATGTTTTTCCGGATAGCTTAAAACCGGTCGCACATTTAGCGGATGCACTTGCAAATGTGCAAGATATTTTAATCGCGGTGCCTTCGAATGCGTTTCACTCGTTGCTCACTGAACTTAAACCACTTCTCTCATCACCGAAACGCATTGTGTGGGTCACGAAAGGGTTAGATCCAACCACGGGTCAACTATTACATGATGTCGCGTTAAAAATTTTAGGCAAAGAACATGCCTATGCTGTTTTGTCAGGGCCGTCTTTCGCTCAAGAAGTGGCGGAAGGTTTGCCGACAGCGGTGGTGGTGGCGAGTCATGACGCGAAATTTTCGCAGGATTTGATTAAGCGTTTTAATAGTTCAACGTTTCGTGTTTATTCGAGTCATGATGTGGTTGGTGTGGAAATTGGTGGGACGGTTAAAAATGTTTTAGCGATTGCGGCTGGAATTTCTGATGGCATGAAAATGGGTGCGAATGCGCGCAGTGCGCTTATTACACGTGGGCTCGCCGAAATTGTGCGATTAGGAAGTGCATTAGGTGGAGAACCTGATACATTCATGGGATTAACTGGCGTGGGCGATCTGGTGTTGACGTGCACGGATGATTTATCACGCAATCGTCGTTTTGGTTTGGCGCTCGCGCAAAGTAAAAATTTACAAGAAGCAGAACAAGAAATTGGTCAAGTGGTTGAAGGGAAACGTAATGCGGAATTGGTTGTTCAGTTAGCTCATCAACATCAAATAGAAATGCCTATCACAGAAGCTGTGTTTGCTATCGTCTGCGGTAAATTAACGCCGCGTGATGCAATGCAGAAGTTATTGGCGCGGGAGCCGAAGGCGGAGAATTAGCGCTGTTAGTCCCTAATTAAAAAACCACAACATTTCATCAAGTTACCATCCAGATTGTCCATTTTTTTACCCACACTGTTATACTATTAAAATAACCCTAACTCTGGTGGATTTTATGCATTCCAGTGAATCAAAACAGGACTCTGTCGGACATTCATTAGATGAATTGGAAGAACTTATCAATCGTTATATCAATGAGAATTTGAAAATTGACGATGCGGCATTCGAGACCATGAAAAGTTTGATTGCTCACATCAAAGCACAAGACGCGGATCATGCAGCAGAATATGGTTCATCTGATATTGAAAAAATACTAGGCGATGCGTTAACTCGAAGTGTACTAATAGGTCACGAAGAAAATATCAAATTATTTTGTGCACTGGGCGCTGATGTTAACTATAGCTCTAGTACTTCATATAAAAAAATGTCTCCAGGTATCTGTCCACTAAGTATTGCGGCAATAAATGGAAATTTAGATGTTGTAAAGCTACTCATTCAGTTGAAAGCTAATCCCAATACTAGAAGTTATTATAATAAATCTATAACTCCGATATATTATGCAATTCATGATTTTGTAACTCACAAGAATCATTTTGATATCGTTAAGGCTATCCTTAATGCAGGCGCTGATCTGAGTATTATAGATACATATTTAAACGCAAAAGAAAAAAAACTCATAAGAAAATTATTGCATAAGCAAGAAAAAATCGCTCCCCCTCGCTGGGGCATCACTCATTTTAGAGCTGAACACACTTTTGACAACGATCAATTCTTTAAAATGAAGCTAACAAATAAAAACTACTATTGCGAGATAGCTATCGATTTTATTCACAAGAGTTTGCGCGAAGATTTTTTAAAATCTTTAAGCCCTGAAGAAACAAAAAAGCTAACAGAGCATAACATGAAACCTTATAATGTTTCTTTGCTAACCCTTTCGCTCTATAAATATGACATTCCTGGGTTCATTCAACTATTAGAAAAATATCTTCCACAAGCAAATGTATTCGAAATTAAGCAGCAATTATATGATCTTCTTTCAATTAAACCATTACTCCAACTATTAGAAGAAAATATTATTACGCTTGAAAAAGCGGTTACCTATGCAAGTGATTCTGCGAGGAATGTATCTGGAGAGCTGCTGCAATATTGCGTTAAAAAATATTACGACGGCGCAAACATTGCCACTCCCGATCAACTGTTAGCTTTAATCGAAAATTTATCACCACATGATGTCAATTTTATGCCTTCACGAAAATTAGGCATAAAACTTTGTGATGACTTACTTGCCACAGATCAAACCCTGGCAGAAGAAGAACGTGCATACCTGATGACGCGGCGTTTTAAATATGCTTACGAAGGTAATGTCGTGGATGAAGCTGGAAAAGCTTTTGCAAGTCTTTGTCATAATCGCGAAGAAAGTAATATCGCTGGAATCGCTCAAGACAAACCCATATTACCGGTTTTTGCAGCGATTGCTGAGAGAATCACTCAATATCATGAAGATATAGTCAAGCTCGAACACATTAATTTAACGTTAAGAAAAGAAAATGCTCGGCTTAACAAACAACTTGAAGGACAAGTTGTCGATGAGACACCAACGATGTCCGCAGATTTTACAGAAACCAAAGCGGAAATTCCTTTAACCATTCATCTGCCAACGCCTGCATCAATTGCGCTTGATCATGATATAGAGCAAGCCAAAAATTCTTCTGATCCCGACGCACTAAAAAATTTACTTGAAGATTGCATTAAAAAACGTATAGCAGGAAAAGGTATCGCAACCCAAGAACAACTTTTTAAAATGATTGATGCGATACCGCCTGCAAATCCCTACTTTGTAGAATCGCGTAAATTTGCTATCGACTTTTGTATTGAACGCTGTGTCTCAAGCACGCCTCTTGCTGAAAACGATCGAAAAAATTTGATGTGGTTAAGTTTCAAATATGCTTACGAAGCGAATTTAGTTGAGATCGCGGTTTTCCGCTTTGGACTTCTTTGTCATAATGATTTTGATGAAGAAAATATTCCTAATATTGCTTCAAACATGCCAACGTTACCCGTTTTATTCGCCATTGCTAAAAAAATATCTGAATATCAACAAACGATAGTTGATCTTCAGAAAAAAAACTTAGCGTTACAAGAAGTTAATTCGCAGCTTCAAATACGGTTGAATATTGTGAATGCTCCAGTTGCACAAGCTGTTATATCTATACCCGAAAACAAAGTGGAAGATGTTCATGGAATTTATGCGGGACCTCTGCGCTCCGAATGGGATTTTTCTTCTCTCTCAACGCAGCATGAGAACACTCGGGCAAATGAAGAAGAAAAAAGAGAAAATAAAGAATACGCGAAATTTTTTAGTTCATCTGGACAAGAAGAGAAACCACCAGTGCCGTTGCCTCAGGGAAATTTAGGAAAAACCGTTACAGCTGCGAATGATGTCACTTCGCCCGCGTCTCCGGTGTCTCAGACACGCAAAACAAGCTAATTAACACGATGTCATTCCCGCAAACAGGCACTACTGGCCGGCTCACGTCGTCCCGCGACGCTTTTCAAGCGGGATCCAGCGCCTTTGCAGAGTCGGTTAACAATAATCAATTTTGTGAGAAAAAGGCGCTGGATCCCGCTTAAAAAGCGTCGCGGGACGACGTGGTTTGTGCGGGAATGACGGCGTCAATCGAGTCATTATCAAGACGAGCGCTCTTTTTTAAGAAGCGTGGGTGGTGATACATTTTCTTGAGGTAACACTTGCGGTTCTTTATGTTCTTGCGAAACAAATGTAACAGAATGATTTAACCTTAACGTTGGACTCGTTGCTTGCGACAGCATTGCTTTTATTTTTTTTAACTCTTCTACTATATAACCTTTATTTGAGTTTTCTATCGCGGTATCCAGCGCTTTTACTCCGAATATTTCCACCAATTGTGGTATATAAGCTTCATCTTGAGCTTTAATTAATTTATAAAAGCATTGATCAACATCAACTCCTGCATCTATAAATTTCTTCGCGAGCGATTTGTCAAGAATGCCGCTGACCAGAGCATCGATAACATTATATTCCGTGATTACCACATAGTGTTCTAATAACGCATCTACGATGCAGCGCAATCCATGTTTACAGGCATAATACATCATTGTCTTATCATCATCGTCGTCATCATCGGCTGCATTTATCAACACAGACGACGCGGTTGAATACTCAATTGTTCCATTGATTTCATTGAACTCAATTTCAAAATTATCAGGGAACCTCGCGCTAAAAATTTCAAGAAATTTGAGATAATCAACAACTTCATCAACATCAACCGTAAGATCATAAAACTTTCTTATATAATTGATATAGTGTTGACCGGCTGCATTGATCGGAAATGAAAAAATCGTGAATATCGCTTCGACATAAAGTTGTCTCAGTATATTTTTATGTTCCTCAGAGGTATCTTCTAAATTAGACGCGATTTGAAAAAAATAATTGATTTGTTTTAATGTGGTATCAGCATCCTCAACAAATAATATTTCCCGTATCGCATTTTTGAAATCGGGCAGCAAAGTGATTAAGATGCAATCAATTGCTCGCGAGATATTGTCATCGACTTCAGCATACTGAGCCGCATCAAATGTGCCCTGATATTTCGCGAGACCATCTATTCCTTGACTTAATTCTTGTTTGCGTAAATAAGTTGTCTTACAAAAATTGGCTGCCACATGAAGTAGCTTCTTCATTTCTTCTAACGCTTCGGATAACGTTTTATCCACACTTTTGCGATACTCAACCAATACTCTTTCGACACTTTGCTCTTTGCTACGTATTCCTTTTGGCTCAACTGGAATTTCAAACGATTTGATTGAAGCATTGGGAAATAAATCACATAAAGGTAAGTAATCTTGTCTAAAACAAAATATTGTACTTTGGATCACATCGCGAACGGTATAGGTATTGCCGTTCGCGGTTGTGAAACGCATCGTGAGCGCTTGATAAGATCCAGCAATCAAAGCAAATAAATGATTTTTTTGATCTTCATCCCAAGCCTCAATCTCATTCAATAAAACTTTATCGTTTTCCGAGATACAATGCACCAAGCGAGACAATTGTGTTTTTATAAAAAAGGGATATTTACTTTTTTGACAGACATTTTTTGCGAGGGGAATATACGTTGTTTCTGTCAAAATGCGCATCGACAAAATAAAAAATAATCCATTTAATTTTGCCAAGTCACGCTGCGCCGGATTTTTTAATAATGCTGATTCAACCTTTTTTTCTTTTGCCTGAGATTGAATATGTTCACAAGCTCTTTCAGCATTATATTCTGCGTGAAGTAGAATTCGTCTTTCTATTTCATGACTTTCAATGTATTTCTCATGCTGTGCTATTTTTTTGAGACTCTTTTGTAAATCATCTGCATGATTTAATTGTTCATACCTTTTTAATTCATTGTGTAATAATATTTTTTTTTTGGATATTTTATTATTTGTATCCAATATTTCAACAAACATACTTCCCATTTTTTTACTCAACGCCACCACAAAATTAAATTGCACTTGATGTTTTAATTTTTTTTGTATCTCTTCGCTGACCTGAGTGATATCGTTATTTTGTTTCTGCTCCCCGGTTAATTGCAAATTTTCTATCGAATAATCCACTAAGATAAACATCTCGTCTGTTCTCTTGCCTGGCGTTATTTCATTTTCGGGTAATTGATCTAACCACTCTTTAACGCATACAAAACTCTTTTGAAAAAAACGTTTTTTTAGCAGAAGGTAACTTATTAAACTTGTTTCTAATCGCGCAATTTCTTGGAATTGATGTTCAAGCTGAGTTAAATTTTTTACAGGATCTGTGACAAATTCAAAAACAAAAGAAGTTTTTTTTAAGTTCTCTAACACAACATTTTCTTTCAGCGCGATTTTTTTTAGTTCTGAAACGAAGTTTATGTCTGTGACACTATCATCTTCAACTTTAATGCCGGGCGCTTTTAAGATTTGGACGATGTCACTGACATAAAAAAGTTTGTTGTCTCTTTTATAGATAAACGGAATAGCATGCACTTCGAGTTCAATTCCGACACTCGGTTCAGTGATATCTTTGTTGTCTTTTTCTTCGAGAGCAAGTCTCAGGCTCATGGGTATAATCTTCGCTTAAATAACTGTAAAAAAAGTGAGCTATTATACCATTTTTTGGTCAATACAGGCAAAGACAAAGATTGTGCTAACTTATTGATTAAACAATATTAATCATACATGAGCTGATCAAGTGCGGTCATATCGCCGCGGGCGGTGGCTTGGGTGAGTTCGTGCACGACATCTGTAATACACAGGATACGTAAGATATTCGGAGTAATATCATCGAAGATGACTTTAACGCCAAGCGTTGAACCTTCGGCTTCTTCAAACGTGACGCCGATTCCATACCCTAAACATAATGAACATAATTGATCGGCGCGTCTGGCAATCGCAGGAAGTAATCCGGTGGGCGCAAACACTTCTTCGGTCGTCATCGGTCGGCCATTCAAACTGAAACGCACGCCCATTACTTTGACGACTTTTACGATTTCTTGCGACATATCCATGCGTTATCTTCTCCACCAAGGTTGCGCGATTTTTCTGGGGCCTGCAACAAATGAACGCAACCATCGTCCGAATACTGCAACAGAAAATCCATAACGTTCCAGAGCCGCGAAAAAAACTGTCGTTACAATGGCCGTTAAAAAAGTCCATAAGCGGATATGCAATAAAAAAATCAGCAGTGGAAAACATGCTCTGAAATCCACTATCCATAAACGCACATTTCTTGCTGAATCGCGCCAGTGTGCCATAGCAAATGCCTGTAAATTGATTCTCAAAGCAGTATATCATTGCCGTCGAGAATGATATAGATGCTTGACTCATCTCATCATTCTTGATTCAATCTTTTGTGAGAGAACGGATCAAGGATTACCGTTTATGAAAATGAGATTGGCCATTATTATTGCGTCATTACCACTTGCACTCAGCGCCTGCACTTCCTCGACGCCTGCGGGTAATCCACTTGATTCAACTGAAGCATCGTTGTCTGAAGCATCTTTTGCCGTGAGTCGTTCTATTTCTGGTTTATCAGAAACCGCGCAAGCCGCGCGCCCCCTGCCCGATGTGACACCGCCACCGAATCCCGCGAGTTACGGGATGGCTGGTTTAACCAGTGTGGATTGGTCAGGGCCCGTTGAACCACTTATTCTGCAAATCGCCAAAGTCACAAATTATCGCATGCGTGTATTGGGTAAATCACCTGCCATCCCCGTGTTAGTGTCTGTGTACGATAAAAACATGATGATCGCCGACATATTACGCGATGTGGCTTTTCAATGCGGACGTCGTGCAACCGTGGTAGTATTTCCAGAAAGTAGAGTGATTGAATTACGCTATGCGAAAAACTAGTGCTCTGGCAAATATGGAAATAAAAAAAATTCTCGCGATCATAGCGACAAGCTTATTATTGGCCTGCAGTCATCAACAACATTTTGATCCCACCAATATTAACGATCTGCAAAACATGTCCGAAGAAGATACGCAAGCACCAACCACAACTGTTGTCGGTCAAATTCGTTCTAAAGCATTAGTGGAAGCCGCGATGAGCCTCGGTGCACAAGGGGGACTCGCCACCACCTCAAAACAAATCAATCAACGATTGGAAAATGATAAATGGTATTTAGAAACGATTTATAATTTTAATGGCATGATGTTAAGTCACGGTGTATTGCCGCCTGTGTTGGTCGAAGGAAATAATAGTTTGAATCAAGATGACCCCAACACGATTCGCATCGCCGATAAAACCTATGTGATTGTGCAACAAGCGCGTTTTGCCACGACACCACCGAATTGGCGTGAATATATTTGGATGCCGTACAACAAACCTGAAATGCCGAGTCGCGTTTTACTGCCACGCGACAGTGATGAACGTCAACTCTGGAGTAAAACGATTAAAATCGGTTGGGAAAAAGGAATTGAGCAAGCGTATACTATTTTCCAACAAAATTTGGCGCGATTAAAACGCGATTACAATGGCATGATTCTTTATCGAAAATTATTGCAAGAAAATATGATTAGCGCACCTTTTGTCTCTAAAACAGAACTCGGTGTAACGGGCAATGGAACCGATATGCGTATTAACGATCAAGTGTTACGTATTACCGAGTTACCTAAACTTCAAACTGATAGCAACGGCTGGAAAGCCATCGTGGTAAAAGAAGATGACAACTGATTTTTTATTTCCGCAAGAACCGATTCGCTTATCCATTGAAGCCGTCAATGAAGTATTAATTCATTGTGTGAAATTGGGTGCATCGGATATTACTTTTCAAACCAATGAACCAGTGATCGCTGAAATTTACGGACGCTTGCGTAAAGTGACGCGGCGTCGTTTATCAAATACAGAAGTGGGTGAAATTATTAATGCGATGTATGGGCCAAACGGTATGGCACAAATCATGTCGGGGAAAGATGTCGATACGCATTATGAAATCCGTCCGAATCGTTCCGATCGTTTTCGTTTTCGTATCAATGGTACAGGCTGTCAAGTAGAAGGACATGATGGGATACAAATCACCGCGCGTACCATTCCAAGTGATCCGCCTAAACTGGCCTCGATGGATTTACCTCAAGCGATTCTTGATGCGCTAGCGCCAGAACAAGGCGTGGTGTATGTCACAGGCGCAACCGGATCAGGAAAAAGCACCTTGCTTGCTGCGATCATTCGCAGTATCACCGAAAATGCGGAGAGTCATCGAAAAGTGTTAACGTATGAATCTCCAATTGAATTTGTTTATGATAGCGTGGAAAAAATTTCCAGTATAGTGAGTCAATCAGAAATTCCGCGGCATTTGCCGAGTTTTGCGGCAGGCGTGCGTAATGCATTGCGGCGCAAACCGCGCTTGATTTTAGTGGGTGAAGCGCGCGATCAGGAAACAATTAGTGCCGTGATGGAGGCAGCAATGACCGGTCACCCGGTGTATACAACGTTACACAGTAACAGCGTGGCTGAAACGTTGCGTCGTCTTGTTATCACGTTTCCTGCAGAAGAACGTCAAGGTCGGACGATTGATATTATTGAAACGATTCGTTTGGTGATTTCACAACGACTCGTGCCGACGATTGATGGCAAACGTATTGCGTTACGTGAATATTTAGTATTTGATGAAAAAGTGCGTGATATTTTGTTGGAAGTCGATCCGAATGATGTGACGCGACGCGTTCGTCAATTGGTTCGAGAATATGGTCGCACCATCGAAGCCGATGCAAAAGAAAAATTAACCGCGGGATTAATTACCGAGCGACAATATGCGGTGATTGCTGAACAAACCGTTCGTGAGGATAAAGATGTTGGATTGAAATAAAGTCACTCTTTATGGAAAAAAAAATTATTTGCATTGGTGGCGCCACCATTGATTATAAATTACAAACCATCCACTCTTTAGAATTATATACTTCAAATCCAGTCACTTCATTTGTCACCATGGGTGGCGTCGCTCACAATGTCGCACTGAATCTCGCCTGCTTGACGGATCAAGTCCAATTACAATGTGTCGTCGGTCATGATACCAATGGCCAGCGTTTATTAGCTCACGCACAACAGAAAGGAATTGATACCCGACACAGTCTTGTTCTTGATAATGCGATGACATCCCACTATTACAACATTCTGAATACAAGTGGTGAGGTGCACATCGGTTTGGCTGATATGCAAATCTACGATCAAATTCCATTGCAGGCATTTACTGCGTCTTGGAAATGTTGGGAAAAAGAAAATATCATTTTTGCAGACACCAATTTATCACCTGAAATTTTGCGCTATCTGATTACGCTATGTGAAGAAAAGCAACTGCAATTATGTATTGATCCTGTTTCAATTTCAAAAGCAAAAAAACTTCCTCAATCACTTGCGGGTGTTTTTTTGCTAAAGCCAGATCAATTTGAAACGACAGCACTGACAGGGATTCGCATTCATTCATTTCGTGACTGCATCAAAGCCGGGAAAATTATATTAGATCGCGGTGTGAAAAATATTATTATCAGTCTGGGAAAAGCGGGTTATGCGCTGGTTAATGCAGAATGCCAGAAGCATTTTCCATCGTTGCCGGTTGAACATGTCGTCAATGTCAGTGGTGCGGGAGATGCATTTGTTGCGGGTGTGTTATTTGAATTAAAACATCATGTCACTCTTGAAGATGCTTGTGTGACAGGATCAGCCGCGGCTGCATTAACGATACAATCTGCGCATACAATCGCTGAGACGATGTCACTGGCCAATTTAACGTTACAAAAAACAAGGGAAAAAAATCATGCAGGCATTTTTTGAATATTCCGCTGAAATTAAACACGCGATTAAAAATAATCTTCCTATTCTTGCTCTCGAATCCACCATCATTTCGCATGGCATGCCCTATCCCCATAATTTAGAAACAGCAATGACATTAGAAAAAATCGTGCGCGATGATCATGTCACACCTGCAACCATT
Source organism: uncultured Coxiellaceae bacterium (assembly GCA_964578975.1). Taxonomy (GTDB): domain Bacteria; phylum Pseudomonadota; class Gammaproteobacteria; order DSM-16500; family DSM-16500; genus CAYRUP01. The sequence continues at coordinate 7,640 of CAZOFA010000012.1, read as the reverse complement.
GCTGTCCTCCATGGCAAAATTAAAATTGGTTTATCGCAATCTGAATTAGAACATTTAGCGCGTGATAAACAAGTCAAAAAAGCCAGTCGGCGAGATTTAGCTTACGTACTTTCACAAGGATTTTCTGCAGGCACGACGGTTGCAGCAACAATATTTTGTGCGGCATTTGCTGGTATTAAAGTATTTGCCACTGGAGGAATTGGCGGTGTGCATCGGGGTGATGATCAAGATATTTCAGCCGATTTAATTGAGTTAGCACGTAATCCTGTTGCAGTGGTGTGTGCCGGTGCGAAAGCAATTTTAGATTTACCCCGCACATTAGAATTTTTAGAAACATTTAGCGTGCCAGTCGTGGGATATGGGACAGATGTTTTGCCTGCATTTTACACCGACACGACGCGCTATCGATTGCCTGCTACGCTGAGTGATGTGAATTCTCTGGCAAAAATGCTGCAAACACATTGGCAACTCGGTATGTCATCGGGTGTATTAATCACAAATCCCATTCCTGCCGAATTTGCTATTCCTGCTGATGTGATTGAACCTGTGATTGTCAGTGCGGTAGAAAAAGCAAAACGAGAAAATATTTCTGGAAAAGCGATCACGCCTTATCTATTAAATGAAGTGGCGCAATCAACTGGCGGTAAAAGTTTAACAGCAAATATTGCGTTGATAAAAAATAACGTAAAATTGGGCGCAGAATTGGCTTATGCATTGTAGGAAGTAGATTAGACTAAAAGAAATGCCCAGCCTACACTTGCTAGGGTCCGCCGGGAGCGCCAGAGCCAGAACTGCCGCCAGAACCAGTGCCACCCGTTTTACCACCGCCGCCGCCTTTGCTTTCACCGCCGCCGCCGCCGCTCTGTTTTGCCTTAAGTAGGCCTGAAAGCTCTTCATGTCTCGATTTATCTGTCGCTTCTTTTTCTTTACCTTTCGTCTCTTCTTTGGCTTCAGCTTGTCCCTTGCCATATGAAGCGGCTGCGGCACCCGCTCCGCTTTGAGTGCCACTGCTCATTCCACCACCCACACCGCTCGCAGCCCCTTCGAGTGCGCCCTTCGCAGCTTGAATACCTTCGGCTTCCCCATAACCCTGTGGCGCTTGACCGAGCCATGTCAGAATTCTTTCTGGGATAAGATAAATGAGCGAAAATGTTTTATTCAGTACTGTTACCACAAATGAAACATAGATTGCCAGGAAGAAACATTGATCAATCAGATCAGGATTTTTCATCACATTGAGCATGACCGCTTGAAATCCAGTATCCACAAAACGTACGACTTGGGTCGACAATATCATCGCTGCCATCATACCAAAGATCATGAGGCTGGGACGTAAAAAGAGATTAAACAACATCATCAACGCAGGTTCTGCTCGTCCTAACACTTCGTGTTGTCCACCTGGGCTCAAAATGCCGAGTGCAATGATGGGACCTGCCACCATCGCTTCAATGCAAGCAATCAACCAACCAATCGCGCCCATGGTAAAAATCATGTAGGGAATTAAAGGCACATAAATCCCAAGCAAAGCGCCTAAAGAAAAGAGCGATGTTAAAACCAACATGATTAAGGGTGTCATAAAAGCGACGAGTGTTTTAAATCCTTCGCCAATTGGATTCGTGGGCATGCCTGTTCCTAAAAAGAAGAACATAGTTGAAGTAATAATGGTAAAAGTAGTGACAAGAGCCACTGCTAATCCAAAAATTACTTTGACCCACATCATTAAACTATTACCAAAATCCGCCATGCTAACCAGAGGGTTGGTCGCATCATTCATCTTTGTTTGAAAATGATTAAATATAAGAGCAGAACCACTGCTCAACGCATCTTGAATCTGTGTTCCAGCACTGCCAGGAACAGAACTAAATGTAGGGCTTGCTTTCGAGTTATCCGTCACCATTTTCGAAATTAACTCACGAGAAGCGCTATAGTTACTTCGATAGCCATACATATCATTACCAACCGAATCAGGGAGCGGGTTAGGCTGCTTCACGGTAAAATTAAATGATTGCATTGCATTTCGATTTTGTGCATTCATCCCAGCAATCTGGTAAAAAACGGTTCCGGCCGTCATCCAACCAAAATTGATTGCATTCTGTTGCCATTTATCCATTGAATTTTGATCGACATTCTTCATGTCATTTTCAATGCGTTGCTGGACGGCTTTGACCAATGCTGCCGTATATTCCCCGACCGCCGCATTAATAAAATCAGATCCATTTAAATAAATTTTCAGCGGATAAGCGAGATATAATTCTTGCGCTGTTTTGGTTCCGGTATCGGAAAAAGTATTTCCCGTATCGGGATAAGCATTAAAAGCTTTTGTGCACTTAAGTCCACGCACACAACATTGTTCTGTGGGTATGTTATTCGCTCTGCAGTAATCTTTCGCCCAATCGGGTGTCGGAGCGCCTATTCCTTCTTTAAAAGCAACGTATTGATAATCGATATAAACGAGCTTATCAGCGACGGCCCCTAAGGTCGGTACAATGACCGATAACGCTGAGCGTTGCGCTTTACACGTCAGGCATTCCGCAGAGGGTGACGCACCTGGATTATTTGGATCTGCCTTACATTTATCGTCGACATCGCAATAATTCAATACACCACAACTTCCATATTGAGGAATTCCACCGCCAGGACCCATGCGATAGGAAGTTTTATCAGGCACTTGCCCGCTTGGGGTCAGTGGATCTAACGTCATCGATTTACAAAATGGATTGTTTGCGTTAGGCGTCGTCACATTTCCTGCCGCATCCATTTGTGGTCCACAAAAATATTTAAAATCAATGGTGGTTGCAGGACCGCCAAATTGTTCGTAAGACGCTTTAGCACTCGCTTGACAAACCAGCGATTGAAAAAGATTTTGTGTTTGTAGTTGAATTTGTCCCGGGAATAACGAACTCGAATTGACGCCAACATAAGGTGAACCTGCGACCGCGATAAAATTAATCGTAGTTTTCCAAAGCGCGTCACCTGCACCAATGCCTTGTAAAATAATCCACATGATAACAATTTGGATGGCAGAATAACCGGTTGCGGTGGGAAATAATGATAAGATACCCAACACAGTACGAATGGGAACCCACAGTGAATTCCATTGTTTCCCAAGAAATTCACCTTCTTGTGCCGTTTTCATCAGACCAACAACGGTGATGTATACGATTAAGATTACACCAACGCTTAATGCAGTGGTGTTAAGCGTTTTAAATAAGATACCCATCAACAAATTAGGATCACGCGCTGGCAAAATCGAGCCAACCATGCCGAAAATCTTTCCCAGATAATAAACAGCTTGATCTTCTACAGAGATTTGAAAAAGATTAATCATGGAGGTGTACTCTTATCTGAATCTGGTTTACCTCGACGCCATTCTGCAAACGTGCAGCCTAATTTTCGATGCTTAATCTGGAAATATAAAAAATGATTACGAAACGAATATGCAATAAATAAACCCGTCGTGGCCAATCCTAAGATCCAGCCAGCAATTGCAACATAGTGAAAAAGCAAATAAAAACTAAAGAGGAATGTCAAAATTCCACAAACAAAAAAAATGAGTGCGATTAAAAAATAGCGTGAACCGATTTTTTGAATGTCACTCTCGGTTAATTGGAGGCGTGCCATTGCTTCATCAAATGTTTCTGTATGACGAGCAACACGCGGGGCAAACGCATTTTTGATAATATCCGAACTGAGTTTAAACTGAGCGCTTAGCATATCGTAGCCAAGCCAACCCGTAGGATTGAAAAATGTTTTGCGGGTAACTTTAAAGACATCTTTTAATGCCATAGAAATAGCACCTTAAGCCTAAACTAGCCACGAATTCAACATTAGCATTCGAATCAAAAAAAAACAATACTTTATATAGTCGAAAAAACAGGTATACTTTTTGACAGAGTGTTTAAAGGAACGATTTAATTTTATGCCAGCACTTGATTTAAAAGCCGCCCATGAGTTTTGGAAAAATTATGAAGATCCAATGATCTATCGAGTCATTGCCTTTATGGAAAGTGTTGAAGGCTGGACATTAGATGGTGATGGGGCGCTGGAAGAAGCGGTCAATGCGATTGGTAGCAATCTGGATAAAATTACTCGTTTTGAACTCAGTAAAGAAGAACAATTTATTACAATCTGCGCGCACATAAAAACCTCGCGTATTTTACGTATTTTACAAGCCATTGATACAATAGATCCCGGTTCAGCATCCAAAGTCTTAATGTATGCCGAAGAAAATAATACGCCAGAACATCCATTAGCTGGATTATTTTTACGACGTAATATTGTTTTTGAACGTTTGCGTTTATTGTCTCGCGTATTTGCCCCAGAACGTTTTGAAATTGTGTTAAAAGCATTGGAGCAAGAACATGTCTAAATTACGATCCTATTTATTTGTCATCACTTGTTTAGCAGGCACCGTTTCTTACGGTCAAACTTTTTTTCAATCGTCAACCGAAAATAAAATAGACACAGCAGAGCAAGTCTTGTCGCCCAGTGAATTTAAAAATAAAGTGGCAACGCTCGCACAACAAAATCAACAAAACATGTTGAAACAAAGTCAAAACGATTTAAAACAACAAGCGCCACAAAAAACGTTGCCAAACACACCGCCCTTACCGCCAGGAAAAGTCAGTCCATCTCCATCATCTCCATCGACCGATAGCTCTGAAACTACTTCTGGAAGCAAAGAAACACCGGGGAAAAAAATGATGGATAACGCGCTTGCACCACCTGACGAAAAACAACCGGTACATGAGGCGCCGATCGAACCATTTCCAGAGGCCAATGCACCGCCACCTCAAGCACCCGTCACTGCCCCACCCGCAGCGAACGCACCTGCTCCACAACAAAATCAACCCTACACGGGTTTTGGTGGAGGCACACAAAATAATAATTCGTCAGGTGGTAATTCTTCATCCGGTGGTGGTTGGAATATTAAATATTAATTCGCGTAGGGAGTTTTGTTTATGATTAAGTTAAAAACTCACATGAAAAAAATAATCGCTTTGAGTATTGCGTTTCTCGCCATGAGTGTTGCTTTGATTTCGCCGGCAAAAGCTGAGACTACTTCAGAAAAATATTTGAAGTTGATTGCAATCTATACCTATAAAACTGCTGATGCCGCTTATTACATTGAAGAATACATTTACGGCATCCTGGTTATTTTGAATAGTTGGATATTACCCGATGAAACCGATACCTCTTCACAATTGCAATCTAATTTTTCCAAAGCGACCAACACTCTCACCACGAACACTAAGACTCAACTCGACATGCAAACATCTTTAATAAAAGATTTTTATGGACGAGATGTCACGGAAGAGATTACACCTTATGCGAATGACATGACCTTTGGCAGTCTCAAAGGCAAACCTTATTTTATAAAAGATCCACGCTCTGAAAAAATTGATCTTGGTTTAAATTATATTACCAATGTAGCAGGCTTAAAACTGACTCATATTGTACCGGGTGATTGGGCTGGAACGCCTTATGCACAAAGAAAATATAAAGCGTTTTACACCACCGTTTCTGCCATTCAAACTTATAATTCCTATATTCTGAGCCAGCTTTATTTGGATAACAATGGCAAAAATTCATTGTCTGACCAACAAACGACGTTGATTAAGCAAGCCAGTAGTTCCGATTGGTTTACCCAAGTCGCCAGCGAAAATCTGGGTGTTGTTTTTCGTCAAATGTTGATGTACAACTCACAACTTTTTGTGTTGATGACGCAGTTATTGCAAGCACAAAAACAAATGCTCGCAACACTTGCCATGACAAATACTTTGATTGTGATCGGTGATTCGTTTACCGAAAATCAATTATATAATGAAGCAAGAAGTGCTGCGGCTACTCCGCCGAGATAATTTATTCGACATTTTGCACTTGCTCGCGAATTTGTTCGATTAATACTTTTAATTCGACGGAAGCGCGTGTGATATCTGATTCGACGGATTTCGAGCCCAACGTATTCGCTTCGCGATTTAATTCTTGCATTAAAAAATCCAAACGTCGTCCCATGACACCGCCTTGTTTTAAAATACGGCGCACTTCAGAAATGTGGGTATCTAAACGTTCTATTTCTTCAGCGACATCAATTTTCTGCGCAAACATCACCATTTCTTGTTCTAATCGTCCCGAATCTAATTCCAACTTTGCATCATTAAAACGTGCAATCAAACGCGCACGTTGTTGATTATAAATTTCAGGCAAGCGATGCCGCACTTTTGCAAGCTCTGCCTTCATGGTATCTAAACGTTGTAAAAATAATTGTTTGAGTTCTTCGCCTTCCCGCATACGTGCTTCGACTAAGTCTTGTAATGCTTTATCAAGCAGTGCGACGATTTCATCTTGAATGATTTCCAAATCCACTTCAGCCACTTGCAAAATCCCCGGCCAACGCAAAATATCCATGGGATTCACCGGTCCTGGCGCGTTCAACATATTTGCAATCACGGCATTGGCATGACACAACTCTTCGGCGAGATGATGATTAATAATAATTTCAGCGCCTGAGATATCGCCGGGTTGAAAACGTAAATTACATTCGATTTTACCCCGACGAACATGATGACGAATGCGTTCACGCATCAGCACTTCTAATTCGTGTAAGGTATCAGGTAAGCGAATACTGATTTCCAAATAACGATGATTGATGGAGCGAATTTCACAAACCGCGTTACCCCATTTACCTTGTCCTTGCGTTCTTGCAAATGCTGTCATGCTCTGAATCATATTGAATTCTTCCGCTTTATTATTTCATCCACATATTATCATATCGCGGCGACGCGTCTATAATGTCGACTCTAAATCACACTATAAGAGAAAAAATTATGCGCCCCAGTCAACGTGCGAACAATCAATTACGCGACATTTTAATCACGCGACATTTTACTAAACATGCAGAAGGCTCTGTGTTAGTGGAGTTTGGCGATACCAAAATAATTTGTACGGCCAGTGCCGTGCCTAGCGTGCCGCCTTTTTTAAAAGATTCCGGTAAAGGTTGGGTCACCGCAGAATATGGCATGTTGCCACGCGCAACGCATGATCGTGTGCCGCGCGAAGCGGCGAAAGGCAAACAATCTGGACGCACGCAAGAAATTCAACGTTTGATCGGTCGATCATTACGCGCTGCGGTGAATTTAGCCGCACTGGGAGAATACACGATCACGGTGGATTGCGATGTGATTCAAGCGGATGGCGGCACACGCACGGCGTCGATTACCGGTGGATGCGTTGCGTTGTATGATGCGATTTTACAATTGAAAAAACAGGGCAAGATAAAAAAAGATCCGTTCAAACAATTTATCGCTTCGATTTCAGTGGGCATTTATCAGGGGCAACCGATTATTGATCTGGATTATTTGGAAGATTCGAATGCGGAAACGGATATGAATGTGGTGATGACTGAACAAGGTGGGTTTATTGAAATTCAGGGGACGGCGGAAAAAGCAACGTTTGAGCAACATGAGTTGGATGGGTTGTTGGTGTTGGCGAAAGAGGGAATTCAGCAGTTGATTCAAAAGCAGAAAACAGCGGTGAGCTAAAAGCTTCAACCATGTCATCCTGAACGTAGTGCCCTTCGAGACGCGCCCTTCGAGACGCGCTTCGCGCTCCTCAGGGCGAACGGCTATCTGTGACCGTTC
>CAZOFA010000011.1:0-40607 GCA_964578975.1 uncultured Coxiellaceae bacterium | reverse complement strand
TATTCCCGCCGACCTGTGTCTTTCCCCAAGTCCTCTGTCATTCCCGTAGACTTGGGTCATCCCCGCGAAGGCGGGAATCTATTATGAATGGATTCCCGCCTTCGCGGGAATGACACGGGTTCGCGGGAATGACACGGGTTCGCGGGAATAACACGGGTTCGCGGGAATGACACTTTATTTAAACGCTTGAATCCCCGTCTGCGCATGTCCCAAAATTAACGTATGAATATCCGCCGTCCCTTCATATGTTTTAACCGTTTCTAAATTTAATAAATGACGAATAATTTGGAATTCTTCCATAATCCCATTTCCACCGAGCATATCACGTGCTTCACGTGCGACATTCAATGCAATCAAACTCGAATTGCGTTTTATCAACGAAATCATTGGAGTTGTCGCGCGATTTTCATCTTTGAGTCGTCCCACACGCAAACACGCTTGCAACGCCAGTGTAATATCGGTTTGCATGTTAACTAATTTTGCTTGGATTAATTGATTCGATGCTAACGGTTTATTAAATTGCGCACGATCCAACACATATTGTCGCGCCGCATGCCAACAAAATTCAGCCGCACCTAACGCGCCCCAAGCAATGCCATAACGCGCACTATCCAAACAACCGAGTGGTCCAGACAATCCATCAGCATGCGGTAATTCATTTTCATCGGGCACAAACACATCATCCATAATGACTTCGCCGGTAATCGCTGCACGCAAACTCATTTTTCCATGCATGGCAGGGGCTGTTATTCCCGGCATTGCTTTTTCTAAAATAAATCCACGGATGCGTCCCGCTTCATTTTTCGCCCAAATAATAAAAACATCGGCGATGGGAGAATTAGTGATCCACATTTTTGTGCCTTTCAACACATAACCTTTTTCAACTTTTTTTGCGCGTGTTTCCATGCCACCTGGATCAGATCCATGATTGGGTTCCGTCAACCCAAAACAACCGACCCATTCACCGGTTGCCATTTTCGGTAGAAATTTTTTTCGTTGCGCTTCATCGCCATAGGTATGAATCGCATGCATGGCTAAACTTGACTGCACACTCATGGCGGAACGATAACCGGAATCAACACGTTCAATTTCACGCGTCAATAATCCGTAAGAAACATTGCTAATTCCCGCACATCCATACCCTTGAATCGTTGCACCTAAAAAACCTTGTTGTCCCATTTCAAGCAAAATATTTCGATCGAAATATTCGTCATGAAATGCTGAGACAATGCGCGGTTGTAATTTTTCTGCAGCATAGGTGCGCGCCGCATCACGAATCATGCGTTCTTCTGACGATAATTGTTCGTCAAAAAATAAAATGTCATGCCAATGATGTATTTGATTTTCCATCTTTCACCCAGTTAATTAAACCGCCGACAGCAAGCACGTCAATTTGACGATCCGATAATTTATGTTGTAATGGAATTGTTAAATTTTTTCCTTCAATGTTTGCTGTGAGTGGTTTTTTATTTTTAAGATTGCTCAACACGTCTTTAATGACAATGACATCATTCAGTTGAATTTTTTCATAATCGTTTGGATGCAGAAATGTCACGGGCAAAATGCCGAAATTCACTAAATTTTGCCAATGAATTCGTGCAAAACTTTTTGCAATGATTAAACGCAATCCTAAATAACGCGGCGCAAGCGCTGCATGTTCACGACTCGAACCTTGTCCGTAATTTTCACCGCCAATAATGGCATGTTCAGTGGCGTGATGATTTGCTTTCGCGCGTTTCGCATACGTATCATCGACAATATCAAAACAAAATTCGCTAATTTTCGGAATATTACTCCGATACGGTAAAACGCGCGCACCTGCCGGCATAATTTCATCCGTAGAAATATTATCACCCACTTTTAAAAATACAGGAATTTTTAATTGCTGAGGCAGCGGTGAAATATCAGGAAGCGATGCAATATTCGGTCCTTTGATTAAGGCAATTTTTTTAGCTTTTTCATGACTGAATGGTGCTTCAAGCATCGCTTGATTCGTCACGGGATGTTTGGGTAATTTTACTTTTGGATAAGGCATGCCAAGTGTTCGTGGATCAGTAATTTTTCCAGCCAGTGCCGACGCCGTTGCGGTTTCCGGACTACACAAATAAACACTATCCTCAAGCGTCCCTGATCGACCGGGAAAATTTCGTGGCACAGTGCGTAAACTATTTCGCCCTGTGGCAGGTGCTTGTCCCATGCCAATGCAACCGTTACATCCCGCTTGATGAATACGCGCACCGGCGTGAATGAGTTGAGACAATAATCCACTGTCACTCAAATCTTCGAGTTGATTGCGTGATGTGGGATTCACATCATAAGACACGTTGGGCGGAATACGTTTTTCTTTTAACATCATGGCGGAAATTGCAAAATCACGGTATCCGGGATTGGCGGATGAACCAATATACGCTTGATAAAGATCACGTCCCACCACATCGTGCACGGGTACCACTTTTCCGGGACTGGATGGTAGCGCGATTAACGGTTCCAGTGTGGATAAATCAATTTTGTCATGAATATCATATTTCGCACCTTTATCTGCCGTTAATTCAAACCACTTTGCGTCACGACCCATCGCGTGTAAAAATTTTTTCGTTTCTCGATCTGATGGAAAAACAGTTGCAGTCGCACCTAATTCAGCACCCATATTTGCAATCACATGTCGATCCATCGCCGATAAATTTTTTAATCCGGGCCCATAATATTCAATGATGCAATCGACGCCCCCTTTCACATCATGACGACGCAACATTTCTAAGATCACATCTTTCGCACTCACCCAGTCGGGTAATTTTCCAGTTAATTTCACGCCAAAAATTTTCGGCATTTTGATATGCAGTGGATAACCCGCCATACACATCGCCACTTCCAATCCGCCTGCACCCATCGCCAGCATGCCGAGTGATCCCGCCGCACACGTGTGGCTATCGGATCCGACCAATGTTTTTCCGGGTATGCCGAAATTTTCCATGTGGACGGGATGACTCACGCCATTGCCCGGACGACTGAACCACACACCAAATCGATGTGCAGCACTTTGCAAAAACACATGATCGTCTGCATTTTTGTAATCTTCTTGAATTAAATTATGATCGACATATTGCGCGGAAATTTCTGTTTTCACGCGATCAATACCCATCGCTTCTAATTCCAACATCACTAACGTGCCGGTTGCATCTTGGCAGAGTGTTTGATCGATTTTCAGCGCAATCTCTTCATCTTTCACCATCTGACCTTCAATCAGATGTGCTTGAATGAGCTTTTGCGCGACATTCATCGGCATAACAAAATTCCTTATGTTATTTCTTTCACTCGCTGATTAATTAAACTTTTTACCACATCAGGATCCGCCAATGTGGATGTGTCACCTAAATCATCTAATTCATTATTGGCAATTTTACGCAACAAACGGCGCATAATTTTTCCTGAACGTGTTTTGGGTAATGCATCCGTCCATTGAATATATTTCGGTGTCGCGATCGCGCCAATCGAGTGACGTACTTGATCAATCAATTCTTTTTTGAGTGCGTCACTGGGTTTCACGCCTGATTTTAATGTGATGAAGGCATAAATATTTTCGCCTTTGATTTCATCTGCTACGGCCACCACACCGGCCTCAGACACATTTTTATTTTCGATGAACGCACTTTCTACTTCACCCGTGCCGATCCGATGCCCAGAAATTTTAATCACATCATCGTTGCGTCCAGTAATCCAAAAATATCCGTCTTGATCACGTCGCGCATTATCGCCAGTTAAATAATTTCCGGGAAATTCTTTGAAATAATTCTCCACAAAACGTGTGCGGTCACCATACACCGTGTTCATCATACCGGGCCAGGGTTGTTTGATAATTAATTTCCCCATTTTTCCATCCGGCACTTCTTGTCCCTGATCATCCACTATCGCCGCCACAATGCCAAAAAAAGGTTTTCCCGCTGAACCTGCTTTTAATGGCGTAGCGCCGGGAAGCGGGCTAATTAAAATGCCACCGGTTTCGGTTTGCCACCAGGTATCCACAATCGGACAACGTTCATCGCCGACAATTTCGTAATACCATTCCCACACATCGGGATTAATCGGTTCGCCGACCGTGCCTAAAATTTCCAAACTGCGGCGCGCGGTTTTTTTTACCCATTTGTCACCTTCACGGCGTAATGCACGAATAGCCGTAGGCGCCGTGTAAAAAGTTTTGACTTGGTGTTTATCGATAATTTCCCAGAAACGTGCGGGAGTTGGATAATTCGGTATACCTTCAAAAATCAACGAAATCGCGCCATTACACAGTGGTCCATACACACTGTAAGAATGTCCTGTCACCCAACCAATATCCGCCGTGCACCAATACACATCGCCATCGTGATAATCAAAAATATATTTATGCGTCATGGCGACATACACTAAATAACCGCCGATGGTATGTAAAATTCCTTTTGGTTTTCCGGTGGAGCCTGACGTATATAAAATAAATAACGGGTCATTCGCATCCATCATTTCACACGGACAATTGTTTGCAACGGTCGTCATCAGATCGTGATACCAGTGATCGCGTTCTGCTTGCCAATCGACCGAATTTTCTGTGTTCTTCACAACAATCACTTGACGCACATCAGGACATTTTTCTAATGCTTCATCGACATTTTTTTTCAGCGGAATTATTTTATTGCCACGCATACCTTCATTCGCCGTAATCACGACATGACAATTGGCATCTAAAATTCGTGTACAGAGTGACGCTGGTGAAAATCCCGCAAACACCACGGAGTGCACCGCGCCAATGCGTGCACACGCTAACATTGCCACAATCGCTTCAGGAATCATCGGCAAATAAATGCAAACGCGATCACCTTTTTTGACATTTGATTTTTTCAACACGTTTGCAAAACGACAAACTTCATCGTGTAATTCTGCGTAAGTAATTTTTTTTGTTTGATCGGGATTATCACCTTCCCAAATCAATGCGGTTTGATTTGCGCGCGTTTCAAGATGGCGATCGAGACAGTTGTAACAGGCATTCAGCTTTGCATTAGAAAACCATTGCACGTTTAATTTATTAAAATCACCAACGATGACATCATCCCAACGCTTGAACCAAGTCACAAATTTTTCTGCTTGTTCACTCCAAAAATTTTTCGGATCACGTAGAGAACGCGCGTACATATCGCGATATTGTGTTTCATTAATGAAGGCTTTTTCCGCCAATTTAGGTGAAATAGGATGAGATACAATTTCCGACATGATGAGGTCCTTCTGATTTTCTGAACTGTCAGTAAGCAACAGACCTCTAGTCTAACCTGATTAAGATAAAAATTACATACGCCTGACAATCTTCTGTGAAGAGCCCTCAACCGGATAGGTTTTTTGCGGCGGATTTTTTGGAATATCGATGGGTCTTGATCTTTCAACTCTCACGGCCCCTTCCTCCCAGGTTGTATAAGTAAGCCGAGGTGTCTGTCTCTTGAAAGTTGGGTTGCTGGTTTTTATCCCCTGTAAAATTATTATTGTTGATGAAGCTGTATTTTTAGGTTGAGCAGGTTTACGCACCTGCGGCAGGTTATAAGTTTTTATTCGCGGGTTAGGTCCCTTTGGAATGGGAATGGGTCTTGTCGATATTAACTTCTCCTCATCTACTTCATCATCACTGTCATATAAAAAATCTTCATCTATCGGAATAATCCGAGCAGTTTGACTTAGACTCATAATCAACCCTCCCTATAGATTTAATATTTTTTTTATCTTACTCTCGTAAAGCTTAACAAAAGCTTAAAATAAATTTTCAGAAAGATATGCAAATCTCTAAGAATTCGGTTTTAATATCAACGTATTACTCGGTGCATTGCGACGGATCCTTTGCCTATTAAATCATCAGCGAAACCCCAGTAAAATATGATAAAATTTAGATTGAGGGACATCTATGGGCATGCGATCAAACGAAGCTAATCTCACAAAAAAACGCAAATCTAAAATGATTGGTTGGCGTGAATGGATTGCTTTGCCAGAACTTGGCATTCAAAGAATCAAAGCGAAAATTGATACCGGTGCGCGCACTTCCGCATTACACGCATTTGCACTGCGTCCTTTCAAAGATGGCAACAGAGATCGAATCGCATTTGATTTACACCCGATTCAAAATAATGATGAGACAATCGTGAGTTGCACCGCTGACATTATTGATAAACGTTGGGTCACTGACTCAGGCGGACATCGCGAAGAACGTTATGTCATTTACACACCCATTTTTCTCGGTGATAAAACCTGGCATATTGAAGTCACACTCACTGAGCGTGATACGATGTTGTTTCGCATGTTGTTAGGCAGAAGCGCAATACGCAAGCGTTTTATTGTCAATCCTGGGAGATCATTTTTACAAAAATAAAATATGACCCCGCTCTTTGCTGTTTCAGTAGACGAGTATAAGATGCGCGGTTCAAAGAAGAAAAAAGGGTAAGTATGAAAATCGCAATTTTATCGAGAAGACAAGATCTCTATTCGACTCAACGTCTTGTTGAGGCCGCACAATCGCGTGGACATGATGCAGATACCATCGACACATTGCGTTGTTATATGAATATTACGTCAGCGCGTCCCTCGATTCACTACAAAGGCCAAGAACTTCCATTTTACGATGCAGTGATTCCACGCATCGGTGCATCGGTTACTTTTTATGGTGCCGCTGTGGTGCGTCAACTTGAAATGATGAATGTGTTTTGTGTAAACGATTCCATTGCCATCACGCGCGCACGTGATAAATTACGTTGTTTGCAATTACTTTCCAAACGCGGAATTGGTTTACCCATCACCGGATTCGCACACTCACTGGATGAAATTCAAGATTTAGTAAAAATGGTTGGTGGCCCTCCACTGGTCATTAAATTTTTGGAAGGCACACAAGGAATTGGCGTCATTCTCGTCGAAACCAACAAAGCAGCGCGCAGCATGATTGAAGCTTTTTTAGGTCTTAAAGTAAATATTCTCGTGCAAGAATATATTAAAGAAGCGGAAGGTGCTGATATTCGTTGTTTTGTCGTGGGCGATGATGTCGTTGCTTCGATTAAGCGTCAGTCAAAATCTTCTGAAGAATTTCGTTCTAATTTACATCGGGGTGGCAAAGCATCTGCAATTGAAATTACTGATGAAGAACGCACCATGGCCATTCGCTCGGCGCATATCATGGGATTAAATATTGCCGGCGTGGATATCGTGCGCTCGAATCGCGGTCCACTGGTCATTGAAGTCAATGCGTCCCCAGGTCTTGAAGGCATTGAAAAAGCAACGAAGATTGATGTGGCAGGACATATTATTCGTTTTATCGAATTGAATCTCACGTCGGAAAAACATCGCGGGCATAATAAAGGATAAAGCAAATGTCATCCTGACCGAAGTGACAAATCCATTCATGCCGCTTTAATTTCAACTAACATGCGAATGTGATCACGATCAAGAGAATCTTGGATTGCTAATGCAACAAATTGCTCTGGTGAATAACCAAGTATATCAGCGATCTTCTTCGCTTTTTTCGGACTAATAATTTTGCGATTATGCTCCAAATCACATAAGTATTGTGTGGATATTTTTAATTTTTTTGCAAAAGCAGTCTGAGTTTCTTCTTCACAAAGACGAATTGACCGAATAGCACTACCAAGCGTCAATTTACCGCGTACTTTTTCTAAGTATTTCTTTGCATTAATACTCATGTTTATTTACCTCAATTATTGAAATAATATGCACCTCCTTTCGCTGATCTTCTATGTATATTGCCCGGTAAGCTTTACTTAATCGTATTGACCGCTGGCCTTTACGGTCTCCCTTTAACGGTTCATCATGAAATCCCGGTATTTTCCTTGACTGTTGTATGCCCAAACGTTCAACTGCATCAATCCAGAATAATAATTTATCTTTTATATAGCCAGGTACTTTGATTAAATCCTTTTGCGCATTTTTGGTTAATTCAATACAACAAACATTCATTTATTTTTAGCCACCTCCTCTTTCCATTACCATATTAATATTACACTAAAAAAGTGTAAAACGATATTTCTTTTATGAGCAGTGCCGGGGAAAATTATTCGTTTTATCGAATTGAATCCCCTCACACGATGACATCGCACTAAAATTTTAATTTAAATTGAAATGCGAGACTCGCATCTGACATGTCTTTGACAGGAAAAATAATATAGTAAGTCACATCGTTTGGATTTTTGGTGGGTTGTAGTGAATATCCAACGGGAGGAAATGCGGAACAACTTTGAAAAGGTGGCTCTAGATTACAGATGGTGAAAGAACTGAGGAGAGGATTTATTTGAGCAATAGAGTAACCAAATTGTTTTTGCGCGGGTGCAAATACTATTCTGACATCCTGAAACCACATCACCACATTCTGTCCCGGACGGATGCCTTGAAAAATACTTTTATTCGCTAGCTTGTTTGCTTGTTTTGATGCAAAAATAAATTTTGCTTGGTCCTTTGCGTCTTGAATAAATATGCCGTTTTTATATAACTTACCTTGTAAAACAACTTCAGTCCCTTTGGTATAAGGCGTTATGGTGGAAACCTCTCCAGCCACAATCGCCACGGAAGTATCAAATGTTAAGCCAACTTTTTGACCTAAATCGGCAGTGTTATTGTTATCCATTGCATAACAACAAGAAATGCTCGTATATATAACAAACAACGACATCGTGTACATGAGGATTTTATTTTTCATGCTCTTATTTTACCACTTTTGGATTATTAATGGGCAAAGATAGGGTTTTTAAGAAAAAACAGCCGCTTAAAGATTCAAAGCAAAATCGCTTTAAAATCCGTCGCCAAGCGTTGTAAATCAAGTTTATTGAGGAATAATGAATAACACATCCATGCGCTTAATGCGGCAATATCTTGAAATTGCGGTGGCATATAACGCGGGGGAATGACGATTCCTTCGTCGACCAAATCAGAAATAATATGAATATCTTCGAGCGTTGTTTTACCGACAAATAACAATGGAATATTCGACACTAAACCACGTTGTACCGCGAGACGAATATAATTATAAATTAAAATAAATCCTTTGCTGTACGATAAATCTTTGGTGAAAGGACCGCTATCGGGCAGGCTGCCGCGAAATACGCGGGTCGTTGAATGATAACTATCGCGATCTTCTAATCCTTGCTCGCGATAAAAATTAAAAACATCGAGAAAATTCGCACCTTCTTCTGCCATGTTGACACCGGTAATTCGATTAGTGAGTCGTTTCAGTCGACCGGGATAGGATGAAAAAGTAAAAACTTCCGTAATAATCGCGAGCCCTTCTTGTGTGATGGTGGATGAAGGTGGACCTTTACTTAAGAACGTGCAAATCGGTTGTGACATACCATTCAATGTCGTGCCTAAATGCACCCAACCTTCATGAATTTCAAAAGTGCGAATTTGACGTTCACTAAATTTATATCCGGTGTGGATTTTAATTCGTTCAGCACCGGCTGCCGCATCGGCAAGAATACCATCACTTAATTCCACACGCGGCACACGATTGGGATCAGTAAAATACGTGCTAAATCGCTCTGTTAAAATCGCAACAACTTCTTCACTAGTAAATTTTCTTTCGTCAAGCTCTGTTGTCACTTGTTCTTTGATATTGGATAACGTATGTGTCACCAATGTCGCCAAATCTTTCAGCGTGGGCGCGCCAATGTGAAATGCATCTTCTGAACTGCCATATAATTCTTGCGAAATCGCAGTGAATCTCGGCGTGCCGCGCGCCATTAACATTTCGACCACGCGACTGTATTCATGCGACATGCGCTGCATAATACTGCCGACACCGCTATATTGACCGAGCTTACGCCGAATACTGCGTTCGATGTCATTAAATTCTTCCAGTTTTTTTACTGGATCAAATGACAATGGATTTTTTTCTGCATAATAACGCGCATCAACGTGCGGAAGTTTTTTACATTTATGTTTGAAAAATTGTAGTTGAACTTCTTCATCCCATTTAATCGCATCAAGCACGCGAATGGGTTTCTGTGCCAACACAATTCGTTCAGAGAGTTCATGAATTACGTTTTGGTATTCACCGTCACTAAACATAAACCACTTCTATAACATGCCGAATTTTTTTAATTTCGCGCGTAATGTGCCGCGGGACAACCCTAAAATACGCGCGGCTTCCGATTGATTGTTGCGCGTATATTTCATCACTGCCGCTAATAACGGTTCTTCAATTTCGTCAAGAAAAAAATCGTAGACATGACGTGGTTCTTCGCCTTTTAAACTCGCGAAATAATGACGCATCACTTCTGTTACATTTTCGCGTAGAGGAACAACGGTTGGGTCACTGTAGGGGTTAAGCTTATTGTTTTCCATAGATTCATCCTTGATAAAATAAAACTAATCTGCGAATAACGCTCTCCGACGTTCTGACTCTCCTGCACATTCTACACAAAGCTTGAAACCTAATCGACGGCGCGCCATGGGAATACTCTCACCACATTCCATGCAATCCTTCGGCCCTAGTTTGATTGCACCATCCTGACGCATTTTGTTTAACACACTTAAGACTTCATTAGCAATAAGATCATTTGCAATATCTGCTTCATCAGCCATATTACCACTCCCGACTAAAAAAGGACGGGGAATTATACGTGAAACATTAAAATTGTCAAAGCGACAATGGCACGTGCGTTATATCACATATCCCCCGCCATGCACTGAATAGCCGTGATAGCAGCGAGCGCCGCAGTTTCTGTGCGTAAAATACGTGGACCGAGATTTAAGGGCAGATAGCCTTTTTCAATCGCCTGAGCGATTTCGCGCTGACTTAATCCACCTTCTGGGCCAATTAATAAAACAATGCTAGCAGGCGCTGTAATCGTTTGTTTTTTTAATGAATGTTCAGCATTCGGCGATAACACAAAACAATGATCGCCCTGTTTTGCCGCCAGCCACGTATCCAGCGTCTGAGGCGCTGCAACCTCAGGCACACAGTTTCTGCCGGATTGCTCACACGCACTGATGACAATCGATTGCCAATGATGCAGCCTTTTTTCACTGCGCTCTTGATCTAATTTCACATTACAACGTTCCGTAAACAGCGGAAAAATTTGGGTAACACCTAACTCCACTGCTTTTTGAATCGTGTAATCCATTTTTTCGCCGCGTGAAATGCCTTGTGCCAAATATATTTTTAAAGGACTTTCAGCATTCCGTGCATCATACGTTTCTAATTTAACCGTGACATGTTTTTTATTAATCTCAACAATCGTCCCGCGATATTCACCACCTTGACCATTAAAAATAATCAGCGGTTCATTCACTTGAAGACGTAACACACGCGCCACATGATGACTGGCTTTCTGATCTAATTCGATCACAGCGGGCGAAGACAAAGACATTGCTTGATAAATTCGTGTCGTCATGTCGGAATCATAAACTCAACAACCGGTTGACCACCGATTAAATGTTCTTGAATGATACGTTCTAACACGGCGGGTGTGCAGGAGTGATACCAAATTCCGTCGGGATAAACCACTGCAATCGGACCCTGACAACAAACGCGTAAACAATTGGCTTTGGTGCGATAAATGCCTTGCTCAGTTAAATTCAGCTCTTGCAGTCGCGTTTTTAAATAATCCCAGGACAGCAACCCTGTGGCTAAATCACAGCATTTTGGCTTGGTTTGATCACAGCATAAAAAAATATGCCGTTTGATTTGCCCTAAACCGAGTATTTCTGCACGTTGCTTTAATTCATCATTCATATTTTTCATTCTAACAAGCTAATTGGCTGATTTAAAACACCTTTTGAAGGAGAAGAGCTGTAGTAAATTTGTACAATTCGCACATTTATTGTATTATAAGGGATACTAACGAGGAACATTATGCCGAATGACAATGAATTAATAAATGCTGCTGAAGAAGCATTTGCCGATGCTGCAAGCAAAGGTCAAGTCGATGTGATGAGGCGTTTGGCTTATCAACATGCGCTCGACTTGGATAAACCTGATCAATATGGCAAGACGCCGTTGTATTATGCGGCAAATAACGGACATTTATCGGCCGTTATATGTTTATTAAAACTTCAAGCACGCGTTGATGTCCAAAATACAGATGACAATAGATCCACACCTTTAATTGCGGCCACGCGCGAAGGTTATGTTGATATCGTGAAAAAATTGCTTGAATCGGCAAAAATAAAAAGAATCGATATTGTCAGCGCCACGAACGCGGAAGGTGACACCGCTTTGCACGTTGCTTGTAATCGTGGTCTCAGTGAAATCGCGCAAGTTTTATTAATGCATCACGCCAATCCTTTTTGCAAAGCCAATGATGGCATGAGTGCATTCGATCTTGCGAAGGAAAAGTATCCGGAAATCGCCAATTTCATTTCCTCATTATCTGAGTATTTCCCAAATTCTGATGATTTGAATCCGAAAGAAAACCGCGATGTGGCTTTAAGTCACGCAGCAGAAGATGGAAATGACATCGTTCTGCAATGGTTGTTAGAAGGAGGAGACATTCATCTCAATGTCCGAAACAGTGAAACAGGTTACACGCCACTGATGTATGCTGCGCGCGATGGGCATTTGAATGCAGTGAATCTTTTGTTGAATTATGCCGAAAAAAACGGCATCGATATTATCGACATGGGGAATAATAGAGATGACACAGCGTTACTTTTAGCTGCTTATTATGGAAGAACAGAGGTTGTTAAAGCCTTACTTGACCGTGGTGCCGATCCGAGTGTGACTGATCGCGATGGATTCACTCCCGCTCAATTGGCAACACGACAAGGCCATATAGCTGTCGCTGAATTGTTTACCCCTGCTGCACGATTGGAACGCTTAACAGAGCGTGGATATAAAATGAGTGAGAAAGATGCTACAGAATTAGACGACTATCTTTGCCCAATTACACAAGTAATTATGGCAAATCCTGTGATGATTGCTTCATCTCAAAAAACCTTTGAGCGCGCTGCTCTTATAAAACATTACACAGTAAATCAAGAATGTCCCTTAACCAGAAAGCCAATTGTAGAAACTGATTTAGATAATCATGATATTAAAATGAAAGAAAAAATTGAAACTTTTGTTCGTCGCCAAGAACAACAAGCAAAATTACAATTTGCTCATCCATTAACGCCAGACCAACAAGCGGTATCCATTCATACCTCTGCAGCAGCACTCCCACAAAGTGGACTATTTGAAGAGAAAAAAAATACACCACCACCTGAAACAAAACAACAACCAGCACCCCCACAACCAGTGCAACAACGCCCACGCGGCCGACAACCGTCGCAAGGCTAGTAGCAAACACCTCTGCAATCGAATATCATAGCCGCTCAATTTGGCTGAGGTAGAATAATGAGCAAGCTTTACATCCAAACGCATGGCTGTCAGATGAATGAATATGATTCATCCAAAATGGCTGATGTGCTGAAAGCATCCCATCATCTGGAAAAAACATCGAATCCAGAAGAAGCGGATGTGGTGTTGCTGAACACCTGTTCTATCCGCGAAAAAGCGCAAGAAAAAGTTTTTTCTGAATTAGGACGTTTTCGTGAACTTAAAGAAAAAAAGCCTCATTTAATTATTGGCGTTGGCGGATGTGTGGCGTCTCAGGAAGGTGCGGCTATTTTGAAACGCGCGCCTTATGTGGATTTAATTTTCGGTCCGCAAACCTTACATCGCTTGGGCGAGATGCTGAATGATACCAAAAAACAACGTCAACCCATTGTTGATATTAGTTTTCCCGAAATTGAAAAATTCGATAAATTGCCAGAACCGAAAGCCGATGGCGTGAGCGCGTTTGTCTCGATCATGGAAGGGTGCAGTAAATACTGCAGTTTCTGTGTCGTGCCTTACACGCGCGGTGAAGAAATCAGTCGACCATTAGATGATGTGCTCGCTGAAATTGCCTCACTCGCCGCACAAGGTGTGCGTGAAGTGACTTTGTTGGGCCAAAACGTGAATGATTATCGTGGGCCGATGCATGAAGGCGGAATAGCTGATCTTGCTTTACTGATTCAACTCGCAAGCGCGATTGATAACATCGTGCGAATTCGTTTTACCACCTCTCATCCACTGGCGTTTTCAAATTCACTGATTCAAGCGTATGCTGAAGTGCCTGCGTTAGCGAATCATTTGCATTTACCGGTGCAAAGTGGCTCGGATCGAATTTTAGCGGCCATGAAACGTGGTTACACGGTACTTGAATTCAAATCAAAAATTCGTCGCTTACGCAAAGTGCGTCCCGATATTAGTATTACCTCCGATTTTATTATTGGTTTTCCTGGAGAAACGGATGAAGATTTTGCCGCCACAATGGCTCTGATCCATGACGTGGGTTTTGATACATCGTTTAGTTTTATTTACAGTCCACGTCCAGGAACACCGGCCGCGCAATTACCTGATGATATTTCCATGGACATAAAAAAACAGCGTTTGGCAATTTTACAAAATCGAATTTTACTCAATGCAAAACGCATCAGTGATAGCATGGTGGGAAGTGAGCAAGCGATTTTAGTGACGGGTCCTTCGAAAAAAGATCCTGATGAATTATGCGGGCGCACGGAAAATAATCGCGTGGTGAATTTCAAAGGTGATAAAGCGAACATTGGCCAACTGATCCGTGTAAAAATTACCGCTAGTTTGCCAAATTCTCTGCGCGGAGAAATTCAATAACATGCTATACTTTATATATGGATCATGATGGGGGGTTAATCTAAACCTTGGAAACGACACACTATTCAAAAGTTGTAGTTTTACACCCGGAAGATAATTACCGATTATTAAACCTTTGCGGCAAATGTGATGAACACATTCGCCTGATCGAAGAACGTCTCGAAGTTGAAATAAAACAACGGGGTTATACCTTTTCGATTCATGGGCATTTGCAAGCAGTGGATCAAGCCTGCCAAACCTTAACCGATCTTTATCATGAAGCACAACGTCACGCCGTTTTAGTCAAAGAGCAAGTGCATTTATATTTACAAACGGCGCGCAGAACCGTCGACAAACCAACCCAGGATACGCGCATGGATATTCGATTAAAGCGCGGCGCCATCACCGCGCGCGGTGCGAATCAAGTTCATTACATCAATAATATTTTGCAACACGACATCAATTTCGGCATTGGTCCGGCCGGCACGGGTAAAACTTATCTTGCCGTCGCCTGTGCCGTGCAGGCGCTGGAAACAGAACGCGTCAGTCGCATTGTGTTAGTACGTCCCATCGTTGAAGCGGGCGAAAAACTCGGATTTTTACCGGGTGATTTGGCAGAAAAAGTGTCCCCGTATTTACGTCCTCTCTACGATGCACTCTATGAAATGCTGGGTGTGGATGCCGTGAGTCAACTCATCGAACGTGATGTGATTGAACTCGTGCCGCTCGCTTATATGCGTGGACGTTCGTTGAATGATTCATTCATTCTGTTGGATGAAGGACAAAATACCACAACCGAACAAATGAAAATGTTTTTAACGCGCATTGGATTTAATTCTAAAGCGGTGATCACGGGTGATGTTACGCAGATTGATCTTAACAATCGACGCAACTCTGGTTTAGTGCATGCGAGCGATGTCTTAAAAGATGTGAAAGGCATTAGCTTTACCCAATTTGAAGCGAGCGATGTGGTGCGTCATCCATTAGTGCAACGCATTGTGGAAGCGTACGAACGTCATCATCAAAAAAAATAATAGGGCACGCCCTATATGCATGAAATAATTATTCAACGGGTTATTAAAAAAAAATCATTGCCCACCAACACACAATTTAAACGTTGGGCTTCTGCCGCGCTTCTCAATAAAATTCCTGCGGTTGAAGTCACCATTCGCATTGTGGATAAAGCAGAAATCACCGAATTAAATTCCACCTATCGCAAAAAAAATAAGCCCACCAATGTATTGTCATTTCCGTTTGATATGCCAGAAGAATTAAATGATACCATTCCCATCCTCGGCGATATTGTTATTTGCTCAGAGGTCATTGAAGAAGAAGCGCGGGCGCAGGAAAAAACGCTTGAGGCGCATTGGGCACATATGGTGGTGCATGGTATTTTACATTTATTGGGTTATGATCATGAAAAAGATCAGGATGCTGAGATCATGGAAACAGAAGAAATTACTATTTTACAAACATTAGGTTTTAATAATCCTTATCAAGTGAATGAAAAAAGGTAGCCCGCATGAATGACATAGAATCAGAACATAAAGAACGTTCGTGGTTCGAACGCTTAAGTGATTTATTGATTCGCGAACCCAAAGATCGCGAACAACTGATGTCAGTGCTGCGCGATGCAGAAAATCGCGATATTTTAAGTTCAGAAATGTTGAGCATGATTGAAAGTGTGTTACAAGTATCTGAAATGCAAGTGCGCGAAGTGATGATCCCCAAATCGCAAATGATCGTGATTCAAAAAGACAGTGCATTGGATGATGTGCTACCGATTGTGATTGAATCTGCCCATTCGCGTTTTCCCGTCGTTGAAGACGATGACATCATCGGCATTCTTTTAGCAAAAGATTTGTTGAATTACGGTGTCAAAAAACCAAAGCACGAATTTAATATGCGTGAAATTATGCGCCCCGCCGTATTCGTCCCGCAAAGCAAACGTCTTGATATTTTGTTACGTGAATTTCGTGTCAATCGTAATCATATCGCCATTGTGATTGATGAATATGGTCATGTTGCCGGTCTCATCACGATTGAAGATGTGTTGGAACAAATTGTCGGTGATATTGAAGATGAATATGACGTTGATGAAGATGATGATATCAAAAAACATGAAGAAGGTTATTACACGTTGAAAGCATCCATTGAAATCGATGATTTCAACGAATATTTCAATACCAATTTTAGTGATGATGAATCCGACACGATGGATGGATTATTGAAGAAAGCGTTTGGTCATTTACCTAAACGCGGTGAAACCATTACGATTGATCATTATCGATTTAAAATATTGCATAGTGATAATCGACGTATTCATTTGCTTGAAGTGCGAAAAGAATAACATACTTTTGTCATCCTGAATCCCGGCTTTAAGCATACCGGGATTCAGGATGACTGCTCTTCCTTAAGTCGGCTTACATGAACTCACCGGATTCGATATATTTTCCCCAGCATGAGAAAAAAATTTCAACGCAAACACTCCCATCAAAACCATACCGCCAGCCACAGCTAAAGTTGTAGATTTATTAGTTGTAGCTTTCTGTTCCGTTGATTTCTCCCACCATTTTGAATTATCAGCGATTGGACTTTTAAAATTTGCAATGTACTGAACAATATCCTCTGGATTGTCTGTAGAATAAATCATTTCAGCATGCTTATTCGTAATAAATTTTTCATTTAAACAGCGTTGTACTTGTAACAAAAGTCCATCATAAAAGTGATCTATGTTTAATACACCTAAGGGTTTAACAGGATTTTCTTTTGTATTTTTATAACTTGCAAATTGATTATTGATCGCCACTTCAGTAAATTCATCCAAAGTTCCATAACCACCCGGCAAAGCAATAAATCCTTCCGACAAAGCCGCCATTTTCGCTTTACGAGCCGAATAAGTTGCCTCTTCAACGAGAGTAATTCCAGCATACGCAACACCTAACTGGATTACTTCGGGTGTGACGACACCAATTATATTTCCTCCCGCTTCTTTGACACTATCCGCTAAGATTTTCATTAAGCCTACATTGCCACCACCATAGACTAACCCAAATCCATTTTTGACAATTGCCTTACCCAACGCTTTCGTTACTTCTGCATACTTGACAGCACCCTCTTCACTAGAACCGCAAAAAACACAGATATATCTCATTACCACTTCCTTAAAATTAGAAAAAAATACAATTATTTATTAATGCTTGCAATCACATTTTGATATAATTTTCTAGTCATTCTGTGGGCGACACGGTAACAAGGAAAATAATAATTTAATTTGGAGATAATAAATATGCCAAGCACTATTGAAACATATACCGTTGGAAAAACCCTGAGTAATGAAAACTTATATAAACCAACATTTAACGTCGTATTTAATGTGGATTGTGGAGACAATGTAAATATTTTTTGTGTTGGGAAACCCATTTTTCGTGGAAAAATTGGTAATAACATCACTTGTTTTGTACATAACGAAGAAGGTATTGTTGACTCCGTGGAAAAGATAGGGGCAGACGGTAATTTTCTACCAAAGAACAACAGAACCAGCCAATACTTATCGCCCAAGGCATCTGTCGGTTGTTATGGTCAGTTCGGGTCACCCTCAAATAAACAACAAGCGAGTGCTTCTACCAAAAAAGAAGAAGGTACGACGACCTGTCATCTTTTTTATTTTGTTTCTCGTTAAGAATTCGTTATGTTGAAATCACGCCATTCGTACGCACTCAACATTCACACGGCTTTTTTTAAAAGCGAAAATGGCAATTTTACTGTGCAATCCATTGAAAATGGATTATGTAAATTAGGGGTCATGAAACCGTTAGCCTATTTAGCCGCGCATTATTTTATGAGCGGAGCGAATTTACTGGGTTGTCCAAGTGTTACATTTCTTGGGGGTGGAAATTTAGCGTCTGCTGATTTACTCAAGTTAATTCATCCTTTTGACACAGGTATTTTCGATAAACAGGGTGCATTTGATGAAACAGTTTTTGCGCGTCTTGCCACTTATGCGATTGTCGATCAAAAAACAAATCAAAAAGTTATTTCTTTACAGGCTATTCAAAAATTTCAAAAACAAGAGAGTCATCACATTGAGCGCTGGAAACATGCAAGCCAAAAAGAAAAATTAATCGGTCAAGCAACCTCGCCGGGGGCATTCTGGCTGCTTTTTAAATTATTATCTGATGCCGAGATCGACGGTGTTGCACATATTAGCATGGCACGATTAAAACGCTTTTATACGGATGGTTATGAACTTTTTTGTGAAATTGCTGAAGCGAAAAAATTGGAAAAGCAAGCTTATAGTACGCCCGCCTGTTTGCATTCACGGCTTTAATAATTCCTTCCCTCGCAGGGGGAAGGTGGCCGAAGGCCGGATGGGGGAATAAAAAAAAAATTTTCAAAAATTAAAAATATATATTCCCCCATCCGCCCTCCGGGCACCTTCCCTCGCTGGGAAGGCGTGCTAAATATTGTCAGCTTAACCAGACAGTAGTGCACCACGTTCAGGATGAGTGTACACTTATTCTAGTGTGTAATCACGCAGGTTTCTTCCTATGTTAAAAAATATCACCTTAAGTGCCGATGCAAATATTATAAAACTCGCCCGAGAAAAAGCTCATCATAAAAATGAAACGTTAAATGCTGCTTTCCAAAAATGGCTGATTGAATATGCAAAAGGAGAGCTTAATGCCTTTCATTATTCAAAGCTCATGAAAAAATTAAAATATGCGAATTCAGCGAAACGATTCACCCGGGATCAACTAAATGAAAGATAAATATTATTTAGCTACAATAATTATTTATTGCTTTTACTCAAAAAATCCATTTTAACTTCCATCCATCAAGCACCCAGGAATGCTTCAAATCAAGGAGAAAAATGATGCTGAACTTTTGTAACAAATTCCATTTCATTATTTTCATATTATTTTTTTTATTTAATACTGCTGCACACGCGACAAACGCAAAATCCACGCAATGCCAAAACAACACAAATTTTAATATCGGCGCAGGTGTTTACGACATCACTGGTCCTGCCGCTGAAGAAGGCATGATGGGTTATGCGATGATTGATCAGCAAACCGCGGGAATTTTACAGCGTTTGTGGGCACGCGCATTTGTGATTGAATCGCCGTGTAATGGTAAACGGGTTGCATTTGTGAATGTGGATCAGGGACAAGTGTTTCAAGGGATTTCGCAACAAGTGATTAAAAAACTACATCAACTGTATGGTGATGTGTACAACGAGGATAATGTATTGTTGACTGCAACGCACACACACAGTGGACCCGGCGGTTTTTCGACTTACACACTTTATAATTTAACCACGTTTGGTTTTAGTCGCGAAAATTTTAATGTGATTGTGGATGGGATTGTGGCCGCCATCGTGCGCGCGCACAACAACATGGTGCCGGCAAAAATAAAATTTGCCGAAGGCGATTTACCGGGAATTTCTTTTAATCGTTCGCCACAAGCATATTTACTCAATCCGCAAAGTGAACGCGCTCAATACGCTGCAGATGTAGACACGACGATGTCGCTCGTGCGTTTTGATGATCAACAGGGAAAACCCATTGGCATGATCAATTGGTTTCCGTTGCATGGCGTCTCCATGAATAATAAAAATCATCTGATTAATGGCGATAATAAAGGTTACGCGGAATATTTATTCGAAAAAGATTTTGCTTCAGATTATGGCCCTCAAGCGTTCGTTGCTGCATTTGCACAAGAACACGCGGGTGATGTGTCGCCCAATCCTTATGGTCATGAAGGTGGAAGTGGATTGGAAGGTATCAAATCCGTGGAAAAAGCAGGTCGCCCACAATATGAAAAAGCCAAAGAATTATTTGCTAATCCATCTGAAACCGTCACCGGTGGCGTGGATTATCGACATTCTTTTGTAGCGATGGATGAGGTGAATGTCGATCCTGCATTTACGGGAGGACAACCGCAAAAAACCTGTAAAGCAGCGATTGGGATTTCCATGCTAGCCGGCACGCAAGATGGTGAAGGCTTGGGAAAACAAGGTGTGACGTGTGATACCGTCAGTCGAACGTTGCCAAAAGTGGTTTGCGCTGTCATGACAACACCGTGCCAAGGCGCAAAACCGATTGCCGTGCAAACGGGAACACTCAAACCTTATCCGTGGACACCGAATATTTTGCCGCTGCAAATTGTAAAAATCGGCAATCTGGTGATTGTTGCAGTGCCCATCGAAGTCACGACCATGTCTGGACGTCGCATCAAATCCACTGTCGCAGAACATTTAGTAAAAACTGAAAATAATCATATCGTGATAGCGGCTCTCGCCAATGCTTACGCTGGATATGTTGCAACCAATGATGAATATCCGCTGCAACGCTATGAAGCCGCATCCACCCATTTTGGTCCGTGGGAATTAGCGGCATTACGACAAGAATATGCGACACTCGCACAAGCCATCACGGATAATAAACCGGTTGAGCCAGGACCCTCGCCGCTGGATTTAAGTGAAAACCAAATTAATTTACAACCGGGTGTGCTATTTGATGATATCCCGATGAAAAAAAGTTTTGGTGATGTGTATCAAGATGTTCAAGCAACCTATAAACCCGGTGATACCGTGCAAGTGACATTTTGGGGCGGACATCCGAAAAATAATTTTCATACGCAAGGAACATTTTTACTGGTGCAACGGTATCTGGATAATCAATCTCTGGGGAGTCAATGGCTCACGGTGGCACAAGATCGTGACTGGGAGACAGAATATCATTGGCAACGGAATGGTGCCGCGTATTCATTAATCACCATTGTGTGGCGCATACCGAATGATGCACCTGCGGGGCTATATCGAATTTTGCATCTGGGTGATTGGAAATCCGTGAATGGAAAAATTTCTCCGTACATCGGTTTTTCTTCGTTATTTAACGTGAAGTAGGCACAACTCCACTACCCAACCACGTCGTACCGCGCTTCGTCATTGCGAGCGAAGCGAAGCAATCCAGGTTTTGACCGATACGCAAACCTGGATTGCTTTGCT
This sequence comes from uncultured Coxiellaceae bacterium, assembly GCA_964578975.1. Taxonomy (GTDB): domain Bacteria; phylum Pseudomonadota; class Gammaproteobacteria; order DSM-16500; family DSM-16500; genus CAYRUP01. Next base: position 18,954 of record CAZOFA010000011.1, on the reverse strand, counting down.
TCGCTTCGCTCGCAATGACGGGGGGCGCGGTACGACGTGGTTGGTCATTTCAGGTTACTTCCGCTTGATACTCCAAAATATCCCCTGGCTGACAAGATAAATAATTGCAAATCGCATCCAACGTTGTTAAACGAATTGCTTTTGCTTTTCCGGTTTTTAAGATCGATAAATTCTGTTCGGTTATACCAATCGCTTCAGCCAATTCCTTCGAACGAATTTTTCGTTTCGCCAACATCACATCTAAATTCAAAATGATCATCATGTTATCCTCTAAATAGTGAACTGTTGTTCTTCGCGTAATTTATATCCTTCAGCCATAATCCAAGAAATTAAAATCACCAGTAAAGCCGTGAGCAACATTCCGATATTGGTTTGATCCAGTGTAATGGTCACGAAACGATGATGTGGCGGATTGTGCAATGTTAAAATCACGCCCATGATACCTTGATAAAATGGTTCGATTAATTGTCCCGCAAACAGTGTATAGCCAATGTTACGAATGTATTTGACGTGACGCAGTGAAAAAATTTCGCCTTTTTCATATAACTTAAATAATTTTATTAAAAAATAAAGCACTAACATTTGAATGATCAGTGGGATTACACCCACCAATCCGCCAAAAATTCTTTCCGATTGACTGAGCTCGTGCAAGACATCATTTTGATACGATATCGGGATCGCATTAATTCGGATAATACCAATTAATAAATTTAATTCTTGTGGCGCATAATACCAACTCATGACAAATAAAATGGGTAACAGGAAAAAAATAATTTGAAATACAACTTTAAAAAATAAGCTGACGTTTTTGATTTTGTTCATTGTGAATCTCCGTTTGTGTCATCTTGCACGAAATGCGTCATTGCGAGCGGAGCGAAGCAATCCAGTTGTTTGTCCCTGGATTGCTTCGCTTCGCTCGCAATGACGAAGTCAGGTCAGGCGACTTGTTATTGATAAGCCCCAAATATAAACGATTAATTATCGAATTACAATCATTTATTATTGATAAATGATTAATATTGACAATTACCTGGCAGGCGCATAAGCTTGCCCCCACCAATAAAAACGATAAATGGAAATTATGATATGGCAATCGCCCGTTCTCCCTATGAAATACTCGGCGTTAATAAAAAATCAACTCAACTTGAGCTCAGGACTGCCGAGCTTAACGTTCAGTGGTAGACAAGAGTAGGAGACGTTATACCGGTTTTCCTGGTGTTTTGACGGCAGGTGTCGTCGTATGATGTGATGTTTCGATTTTTGGTGCAGGTTGTTGTGTTGCTGCCACAAATAATTCAGAAGTTGAACTCTTCGCACCCACTTTTTTCTTTAACTCCTCAACCGACTCATTCAATTTTCGAGAAAAAGATTGAGCGATATCACTGTTTACAATCCCTGAATCTAAAATTTTATCGAGTATCGCTAATCGATTGATCCGAACGGATTCGATTTCTTCTTTGCTTTCGGTAGTGAGATAAGTACGTGCTTTTTTGGCGAGATTTTCTTCTGCTAAAATATTTGTTTTGACCGTTATTTCAAACTTGAGCTTCTCAAGATCTTTAAATTGATAATTAGGAGAAGACGCCTGAGACTGCTTGAATTCGGAAGATTCGGTCACACGCATAGAAAGTTCAGTTAATATTTTTTTTAATTCATCTTGACGTTCGACAATGCGGTCATTCGGTAAATTTAAATCAACATTTAATTGAGACAACCTCTCATAAAATTCAATTGCTTTCGTATAGTTGTTGAGAAGTGCTACTTCTGGATTTTCTGCTACTCTAATTCTAGCGATTGAAATATTTTCTATTGCTTTGTCCAATTCTGCTTGTTGAGTGATAATAAATGCTTCTAATTCCCTAATGGCTTGATGATATTCTTCTGGATTTTTCTGATAATTTTCGCTGCTCTGACGGGCTTGTGTGATTAATTTTTCTAAATTTGTCTTCGCCCCCGTCAGTTTCGCTTCAATTTCCTCAAAAATAAACGTGCTCATTTCATGTTGGTTAACTGAAGAGCTTTGGTTCATTCCCAGATATAAACTGGCTCTGGTTTTGACGTTGGATATGATGCGTTGTGCTTTCTCTTTTAAAAGATAAATTTCCTTGGTACGTTTGTTTTGATCGTAGATATTCTTGATAGCGCGGAATTCATTTTCATTTCCTAATTTTTCTTTTATTTTAGCTTCGATTTCTTGCTCTATATTTTTTTCAGTTTTGTTTTTTATTTCTGAAACAAAATCACTCAATTTTTCTGTTCCCTCTTGTTTCGCACGTCGTTGACTTTCTCTTAATTCATCTCTCATGTCTGATAAAATCTGAATTAAAATTTCATCATCCACGTCCGCGTTGGAAGCTGCAATGCGATAAGCATCAATGATTGTTTTCGCTTGCAGCAGTATGTCATCAATTGCAGAATTTGCATTTTCAGATAACTGACTCGCTTGTTGCGCGGGAGAATCTTTACGCTTTTGTTCGACTGGTTTCTCTCTTTCTATTTTAATCGTAACCGGCTTAGGTTCTTCTAATGTGGCGGGATGTTTAATTTTATCGTCTAATTCTTTAGCGAAGCTTAACGCTTTTTCACTAATAGGAAATTGCCAGGCCTCTAAGCGAAAGCGTAATTTTGTTAAATATCCACTTTGAGCGTTTTCAGGAAGCTGCAAAATCTTTGCTTTAGAATCAACTTCAAATTGCAAACGTTTGAGATCAATAAAACGATAATCCTCGGGAATTGTTTTACTTTCCGCAAGAGATTTTATCAGACCACTGTTTTCGTTTGGCGATAATGCTTCGTTTAATAGCACTAATTGCCGAAACAATTTGACGGACTCTTCATAGTTAAAGAGAAGTGCTCGACGACGGTATTCTTCCGATTTTGTTTGAAATGCTTGATGATAACTTGCGATGGTTTCTGGCAATATTTTCGATTTTTTTTCTTGCGCTTCAACTAATAACTGTAATCTTAGAACCGCATCATCAAAGTCATCTGTCCCGACGCGTCGAATGCTTGCTTTTGCTTGCATGATTAAATTTGTAAATTGTTCTTTAATTAATGCATCTTTTGCATGAATGTCTTGAACAATCAACGCATGTAATTGTTCCTTCTCGGGCGTTCCAGCAAATACATGGAGTAAATCAGTTTTTATTCTAGCAGCGACTTGCCTCGCTCGATTTTCTAATTCTGTGACTTGTGCATATTTATCTTCATTTTCTTTAATCATCTGTCGTATAGACTGGTTTATATTTTCTAAATTAACTTGTTTTCTCCTAACGACAGATTCTAATTCGTTGACATTTGCCGCACCCGCGAGCTCTGTCTCAGATCTTACAAGATATTGACGAATTTGTTCTTCAACTGCAGCTCTGACATCTGCATTCAAACCCCTATATCGATCGAGTTCAGCCTGGGCTTTCTCGCGTATTCCATTGATTACTGTACTTCCTTGATTAAGTAAGGTTTTTTTTTGATCTTCTCGCTTAGGAGGTGGCCGCTGCGCGCCGGATCCAAACATATTAAACCTCGTAACTCGATGAGCTTATGTATAAATTATACACCACATCGTCGTCCCGCGACATGTAAGGAATTGTTATCGCCCATGGTGACAAATATCGTTTCAACTGCTAAAGCAGCGGATGATTTGTTTGTATGAATTAGCGTCCCGGAGAGGATTCGAACCTCCGACCTGCCCCTTAGGAGGGGGCTGCGCTATCCATCTGTGCCACCGGGACGTGATATAGAAGGATACTTGAGGAGATTATAAAAAGATATTGAAAAAAGTGGTACCGAGAGTCGGAGTCGAACCGACACGGTGTCGCCACCACCGGATTTTGAGTCCGGCGCGTCTACCAGTTCCGCCACCCCGGCAATCTTTTGGAAGAGGCGGTGAGTATAGCAAAGATAATAGGGGCGTCAATCATCATTTAATTGAAGAGGTTGACCTTGAAAAAGATTTTACGACATCGGGTTCTGACAGTGGTGAACCAACAGGGGAGGCTAAAGAAGAACCATTCTTTGAGACAGGACAAAATGAGAAAGAAGGAGAATATCTTTTTTTGCTACTGCGTGAAGACTGACTGGGGATATTTTGTGGTGCGGATTGTGGCACAACAAAACTCGGTTCAAATTCTCGATCGCTTGGTTGTACTGCTTGAGAAAATTCTTGAGAATTTTTTATGATAAAATTTTCCCAAGTCACTCCTGAATTTTTTACCATATGGAAATTGACGAAATAAGCTAAAGAATTTTTTTTATTGACATTACTCTTACTCAAATTTTCTTTAATAAAATGATAAGCTGCCATTTTTTCTATTTTTCCAAGTTGATTGAAAAAATTATGCAAATCATCTGCGCGTCGCAAGCCAACCACACCACTACTCGACCATGAAGTACCAAAATCCTTTATTTTCCTGATCTCTGTCATATAATCTTGATAGGCCAATTTTACAATTTGGCGTAAAGCCACCACTTCAGGCGATTCTTTTTCTTCACTTAACAACGCTTCTCGACTGAGACTGGTAAAACGCAAATGTTGCGCTGGTTTTATGGTATGAAAATCTAATGTCAACTCATGTTGCGGCTGCGCGGGATCAACACACGCCGTCAAAAATCCATTGTTATGCATATAACATCCGACGTCTGCAGACGGATTATAGCGTTGTTGCAAATCTCCACCACCACCGCCAGAAATAATTTGACACGTTTCTTTGTGCACATGTTGAGTGAGACGAGTAATTTTCTGTAATTCTTCTGCTGATAAAATGCGTGCAGTAGGCAGCGGTTGAAGTTGCGCAAAAAACGCTTGTCTTAATTCTTTGCTCAGCGGTATTTCTACATTCACATGATTTGCTTTATTGACATAAAATAATTTATGACCCGTAAACACATACCCTGCATTTGAAGTAATGTTTAGTTTTCTTAAATGCTCATCCAACGTTAACACCAACTCACAACCGGACTCACCTTTTAGATACGATAAAGCATGCGTATGCGCGCAAAATTCCGCATCAAAAATCAATCCTTGTTTTCCCATGACGAACAACAGCAATTCATTGTAGCTATGACCTTCAAATCCTAAGGTTTTAAATTGTTTAATTTCATCTTCCGTCAAATAAAGATGAAGATCGCTATGTTTTTTCAGCGTACGTTTGTCCAGCACGTGACGTGGATGATGCAAAAATAAATATTGAATTGCTTCAGGATTTTTTTTGACGAGACGTTCTAACCATTTCGCTTGATTGTTGAGATTATTTTTATCTTTTCCCAATGCGTCTAAATACGCTCTGGCGTAAATTGAGGAATCAATAAAATATAATTCAATATCTTTTATATTTTTGGATTTGTCCCCTTTAATTCTTTTAATAAAATAAGGTTGCGGCATATTCCATTTTGGTAGTTTGCTCAACTGAAGTTGTTCGCTCTGATACATTTCACGCACACCCGGTTGCAAAAAAGTATGCTCCACTTGCGCATCCGCTCTTTTGTAATTGACAGATCCGTTCGAATCCATGCCTCCTCGACGACGTATGCCCGTCACGCCGTTGTGGAAATTATGGCAATGATTACCTCGAATCATGATATAAGGCATTTTTAACGTGGCGGTAAAAGAAGGTTGTTGATACATGTTGTAAAAATACGTTTGAAATAACGGATCAGTCGGTGAGAGAACACCATTGTCATAAATATTATCGCCTAAGCCGATGCAAAATTTTGGTTTTAAATCATCAGGCGCTTTCTTTGTCACGTCTTCCATCAACGTCGCAACTTCTTTTTGCTCGGGTTTACCATTTCCCGCACAACCAAAGACATTAAAAACAATCTTCGTATTTTTTTCATCCCGCGGAAAAATTAACTCATACTCACCCGGTGTATAACTCACCTCAGTGGATTTGACCTCAGGAACATTTAATTCGCTCGATTTCTCGCCTGGCATAAAATTACCATAGATATTGATTTTGCGTTTATAAAATACATATTACATTGAATAACTTAAGGAAGAATTAACTCAGCTCACGGCCAGAGGCTTAATAAAAATTTCCTTTTTATTTCATATAGTTATGTAATAGCAGGGTTAAATTTTGTCATGTGTTAATAGTTTTTTAATGTTGGATATGTAAAATAAATAAACAATTTTACAAGATGCGGAGGGGTGTAATGCTTTTGCGTATGAAAGAAGAAATTCAGCAGCCAGCGCTTAATACTGCTCCTATCATCGATCTGTTGTTTGACTATGCCACCCAATTACATTCATGGTTGCATGATCATCGAGGACATCAAGTCAATCAATTCACCCGAGAGAGACTTAAACTGGTGACCGCAACCATCACCTGCATTAGCAATGAAGGGAAATGTTGTTGTCCAGAAAAGTTAGCGTTACTTTTATCAGGCATGGTGAAAGCATTTGCAGCACTACCCACGGGGCATGAACCTGAAGCGATGGGAAGAATAAAAAATTTAATTCTGGAATGTAGTCAATGTCGCGAGCAGTGATGTTAAAAGAAAATTTTATTTTTCGCAAGCATATCATTACCGTCCATAACCGTCATTGCGAGCGAAGCGAAGCAATCCAGGTTTTATTTGTAATCTAGAAAAACCTGGATTGCTTCGCTGACGCTCGCAATGACGGTCACGTCATTTCAAGTGGATCAATATCCAACGACCAGCGCACTCGTTTTAGAGGAATACTTTCCACAAATTGCATCACGTCTTTTAATAAACTTTGTAATGCTGAACGTTGTTTCGCTTGCAACAATAATTGTACGCGATATTTTCCTTTGCGTCGCGACATGGGTGCCGATAACGGCCCCATGATTTGCACCGATTTATTTTTTCCATCAATTTTATTTTTGATTTGTTGTAAAAAATCTTCCGCATGTTCGAACTGATGTGCTTCCGCGCGAAATAATGCAAAAAATGCAAATGGCGGTAATTCCGCTTGCATTCTTTCGTTCAGCAATGAAGATGAAAATGTTTGATAATCTTTATGCAACAATTGATGCAACAACGGATGATCCGGATGACGTGTTTGAATCAGCACTTTCCCTGGTTTTTCATGCCGCCCTGCGCGCCCTGCGACTTGCAGCAATAATTGCCCCATGCGTTCCAGCGCACGAAAATCGGTACTAAAAAATCCATTATCCGCATCCACAATCACCACTAATGTCACATGCGGAAAATGGTGTCCTTTTGCTAACATTTGTGTACCAACCAAAATGTGATGCTCACGATTTTGAATTTTCTCCAACACTTTTTCCATCGCGCCAACGCCTCGCATACTGTCACGATCAATGCGCGCAATCGAATATTTTGAAAAATACTGCGTGAGCACTTTTTCGATGCGCTCAGTGCCTTGTCCCATGGCAAATAATTCTTTTTCTCCACACGCTTCACATTTCGTCATTAAATTTTTTTGCGCATCACAATGATGACAATGCAAACGCTGCGCTTTGTAATGATACGTCATGCGCGTATCACAGCGTTTGCATTGCGCCATCCACCCACAACTAGGGCACGCGAGCACAGGTGCGAATCCACGACGATTTAAAAACAACATCACTTGATCGCCTTTTTCTAAATGAAGTTGCATTTCGTGCAACAATGTTGGCGATAAACCTTGATCTAAGTGGGTGTTGCGAATGTCTAAAATTTGCAGCTCGGGTAGTTGCGCATTGCCCGCGCGTTTTCGCAACGGTAGATGCTCGTAACGTCCTTGTTGTGCATTATGAAACGTTTCGAGTGAAGGTGTCGCTGAACCTAATATAATGGGAATTTGTTTAAAATGCGCACGCATGATTGCGACATCGCGCGCGTGATAACGAAATCCGTCTTGTTGTTTGAAAGACAAATCATGTTCTTCATCAATCACAATCAAACCCAAATTCGCAAAAGGTGTAAATACCGCGGAACGTGTGCCGATCAAAATTTTGATTGCACCAGTTTTAGCGGCAAGCCAAGCTTGAAACCGTTGTTTTTCCGTCATGCTAGAATGCAAAACGCCAACCGGTGCAGAAAATCGTTCGCGAAATCGCTGAATGGTTTGAGGGGTTAAACCAATTTCAGGCACGAGTACCATAGCTTGTGCACCACCTTCAAGTACTTTAGCAATCGTTTGTAAATACACTTCTGTTTTGCCGCTGCCGGTCACACCTTCCAACAAATACACTTTAAAAGTTTGCGATAATTTAATCGCGTTCACAGCAAATTGTTGTTCTGCATTTAATGAAAGTGGTGGTTTCAACTGAGTGGGAATCGTGAGAATTTTTTTGAGTGATACCTCGATGGACTTTCCTTGTCGCAGCCAAGCGGGAATTGAGCCTAACAGCACTTCACCGATTGAATCATGATAATAATCCGCCGCCCATTGGCATAATTCTAAAATATCCGTTGGAATAATCGCGTCATGATCTAAACATTCAATCACAGATTTTAATTTGTGCTGAGGCACAGCGGATGCAGGAATGGTTCGAATATAAATCCCAATTAATTCACGTCGTTGAAAAGGAACCCGCAAACGCATGCCCGGTTTTAACGTTTCCGCAGGTATATGATCGGGTAACAGGTAATCAAAATAACGACGCAGAGGTGTTTGAACCGCAACTTGTACTAACTGATTTTTGGCTTGATTTATCATGGGAACTATCATAGCAATCCATTCTAATATGATATACTTTTTAAATAGATATATTTTATTGAGGACTACTTATGTCAGGCATAAGCGATATCAAATTTGAAGAAGAAGTTGAAAAACTCATTAATATGATGCTAGAGAAAAAGCTTATCCAAGGGGATGCTAATACTCTAAAACAGACAGTGATGGATGCTGTTAAAGGTGCTGTAGGTGATACTAATGATTTTCCCGACATCATCAAAAATCCCGTCCTGAGGAAAAAAGTCGAATCGATCGCGATTTGCGCTTCCATTGAGGCAAATCTTGATAATAATAAACTATTGAAACCTGGACTTAAAAATACTTTTAACACGAATGAATTAGCCAAAGCAGAATTTTCTCCAGAAATGCAACAAGAACAAGCAAAAAAAATTATTCTTGCATTTACTTTAGCGCTGATGCCAACCGCTCATGGCAAAACTTTAGATAAAGTCGAATATGAGAAACTCGCTGAGCAAATGACCGCTAATGCAGATATAGCTGATGAGCGAGCGCTTAATGATCAATTAAGTTTAGAATTCGCAAAATATCTTTATATGCAACAAGAATTTAATTATATGCAAGCGTTTGGATCAACTCAAGACGGCACTCCTGTCTACATTACTACGCAAAAAAGTAATGAGATAGGTGCGACTGATATGTTTCAGGGTAAAAGAGATGACGCTGGATATTTAAAAATTGACAACGACCCAAATAATCCTAATATCGATCCCACCATCAAAGAAAAAATTGTAGAAAATGAATTGGAATTAGGGATTTTAGAGCCCTCGACCGCCCCTACTTTAACGTTAAAACTTCCTGGAACCTGATAAATAAAATGATTTCGCCTTCAGAACAATTTGCGCGCTTTTTTTTTGAAATCCCTTTCAATCGCATGTTGGGCCTTTCTCTCGATGTCGTTGAAAAAGATTATATTCTGATAAGTTTTCCTATGAAGGAAGAATTAATCGGAAATTATAAACACGGTATTTTGCATGGCGGTGTCATTTCTTCTGTCTTAGATATGGCAGGTGGAACCGCTGCCATGTTAACCGTCATTCAAAAACATCAAGGTGAAGATGTAGAAGAGTTGGGTCGTAAACTCACTAAAACAAGCACCATCAGCATGCATGTCGATTATATCCAACCTGGTCGTGGTGAAAAATTTAATGCCAAAGCTTGGGTTTCTCACGCAGGAAATAAAATTACGTTTACCAAAATGGAATTGCACAACCAAGCGAACGTGTTAATTGCGTCGGCGACGGCGACTTATCTTATCGGTTAAGGAAATCTGTCATGCCAGCCGCTCGTTTTTTGCTCGAGGTGGCATCCAGGGACACTGAGTGCCAGCTTAAAACATGCTGGCATGACAAGCGTGAATTAAACAAAAAGCAACTTATTTAAATAAATCAGAATGCGTACCCGTTCTTTCAAAAATGATTTCTCTTATCTCGGGTTTATAGATGAGTAACCAATCAGGCTCTATATGGCATTCACGACGATCGTTATAATTACCAATCAACCAATGATCTAAGTTTCTCTGAGGGAGTTTTCTTCCTTCTAAGAGAAGCGTCATGATATGGCGTAATTTGACAAGATTTTTCCCGCGTTTCTGGGCTAATTTTACGTCCTTTTCAAATCGCTTAGTGGTAACAGCTATAAACACACTACATCCCTAATTTGTCGAACAAATCTTTTGAATTTTTGTAACGTTTTAAATTTTTTCTTTTCTTGGTATCTTCGAAAGTTTTTTGGGTGACTTTATTCGGTATACGAATCTCAAACGGTATCCCATTATTTAATTTAACTTGCGTTAAAAATAACTCAATTGCTTCAGAAAAAGATAACCCCAATTGCGTTAAAACAGATTCAACATCGTGTTTTAATTTGGGTTCTATTCTTGCTCTTACGGTAGCGGTTTTCATAGATAACCTTTATATAACTCTTCAGTTAATTGTAGCCTATACAGGCTACAAAATCAAGTTATATTATCTTATCGAATCCTGCTTAAGAAAATCTGTCATGCCAGCCGCGCGTTTTTTTGCGCGAGGCGGCATCTAGGGTCACTAGGTGCCAGCTTAACGCATGCTGGCATGACATGCGGTTGGATGGTATCCTTTGCCTCAATTTTTTAAAAATTAAAAAAGGATTTTATTTATGCATCGTGTACTGATCGTGGGCGCGGGAAAAATTGGTTCGTTGATTGCAACCTTGTTAGCGCATTCACATGATTATCATGTGATTTTGTCTGACCTCCACATCGATTCGCCTCACTTAAAACAACTTTTTGACAAAACCTCTCATCTGGAATTAGTAAAATTGGATGCGGAAAATCCGCAGATGATTAGCGAATATTTACGAAAAAATCCGGTTGAAACAATTGTGTCGAGTTTGCCTTATTACTGCAACATTACCATCGCACAAATTGCCAAAGAGTTTAATTTAAATTATTTTGATTTAACCGAAGATACTCATACCGCCAACACGGTGACAGAATTTTCCAAAAATGCCACCAGTGCATTTGTGCCGCAATGTGGTTTAGCGCCAGGTTTTATCAGTATCGTCGCCAATCAATTAATGCAACATTTTCCTGCGATCGATAGTGTTAAAATGCGTGTCGGCGCACTGCCCGTGAATATTAGTAATGCATTGCAATATTCGTTGACCTGGTCAACGGATGGTTTAATTAATGAATATGGTAATTTGTGTCAGGCCATTATCAACGGCAAAGAAGTCAATGTGTTGCCGCTGGATGATTTAGAAGAAATTAAAGTGGATGGCTTAACCTATGAAGCATTTAACACATCCGGTGGCATCGGAAGTTTAGCATCCTCTTATATGGATCGTGTCAAAAACATGAGTTATAAAACGATTCGTTATCCCGGTCACTGCGAAAAAATGCGTTTTTTGATGAATGATCTCAAATTAAATACCGATCGTGATACGTTAAAACGTATTTTAGAAAATTCGATTCCTAAAACCGGACAAGATGTGGTGTTAGTCTATGTCTCAGTCACAGGTTCACAAGAAAAATTATTCACGGAAGAAAATTATGTTAAAAAATTCTATCCGAAAAAAATTGGCAACGTGCATTGGTCGGCCATTCAATTAACGACAGCTTCTTCATTATGCGCCGTGTTGGATATGGTCGTCACACAACCGAAAAAATATCGTGGCCTGGTTAAACAAGAGCAATTTTCTTTAGAGGATTTAACCACGAATCGATTTGGTCAATATTACGCATAGAGGTTTCAATGAATATATTACAATCGCTCAACTTATCGGATAAAAATTTTTGTGCGAGCACCGGAAGCGTTTGGTGGTCAGACACCACCAATCACGGTGAAATTATTTCGATTAATCCTGCCGATGAAAAACCCATTGCTGCTGTCTATAACGCCTCCGAAAATGATTATGATCATGTCATTACCGAAGCACAAAAAGCATTTTTGACCTGGCGCATGTTGCCCGCAGCCAAACGCGGGGAAATCGTGCGTCAAATTGGTGATGAGTTACGTCGCTACAAAGATGCATTGGGCAGTTTAGTTTCCCTCGAAATGGGAAAATCGAAACAAGAAGGCAATGGCGAAGTGCAGGAAATGATAGACATGGCTGATCTTGCCGTTGGACAAGCGCGCATGCTGTACGGCAATTCCATGCATTCTGAACGTCCGCTGCATCGCATGTATGAGCAATGGCATCCGCTGGGTGTCGTCGGTGTCATTACCGCATTTAATTTTCCCGTGGCTGTGTGGGCGTGGAATGCATTTATTGCGGCGATTTGCGGTAATACGGTGGTGTGGAAACCATCGCCCAAGACGCCATTATGTGCGATTGCAGTGCAACGTATTTGTAACACCGTGATGGAAAAAAATAATTTGCATGGCATATTTTCTTTATTTGTGACCGATCAAAATGATCTTGTGAAAAAATTTGTGTTGGATAAACGCGTGGCGTTAGTGTCATTTACCGGATCCACCAGCGTCGGCCGGCAAGTGAATGAAATGGTTGCGCATCGCTTAGGAAAAACTTTATTAGAATTAAGCGGCAACAATGCAATTATTGTCGATGAATCGGCAAATTTAAAATTAGCAATTCCCGCCATTGTATTTGGTGCCGTCGGTACGGCAGGACAACGTTGCACCAGCACACGTCGCTTGTTTGTGCATGCAGCGATTTATGATAAATGTGTGGCGGCATTAGCAGCAGCGTATCCAAAAATTACCATTGGTGATCCGTTAGATGAAAAAAATTTAATGGGCCCCTTGATTGATCGCACTGCGGTTGAACATTATCAAGCAACCATCACGGATATCAAAAAAGCGGGTGGGAAAATTTTATTTGGTGGCGAAATGCTTAAGCGTCCCGGTTATTTTGTGCAACCCACTTTAGTGGAGGCGAAAAATGAATGGGAAGTAGTGCAACGTGAAACGTTTGCGCCGATTTTGTATCTCATGAAATATAAAACCTTGGATGAGGCCATCGCGATGCAAAATCATTCCGCGCATGGTTTGTCATCTGCATTGTTTACGGAAAATTTAAAACAAGCAGAAACTTTTTTATCGGCGCGTGGCAGTGATTGTGGGATTGCGAATATTAATATTGGCACCTCGGGTGCTGAGATTGGTGGCGCGTTTGGCGGAGAAAAAGATACCGGCGGTGGACGTGAGGCGGGGTCGGATGCGTGGAAAGCGTATATGCGACGGCAGACGAATACCATCAATTGGAGTGATGCGTTGCCGCTCGCGCAAGGGATTAAATTTGAAATATAAAATTACCGCATGCTAGCAATGAACTAGTCATGTAATTACCCCGCAGTCGGGAAAGACACGTCGATAAACAGATAAACGGCCCGCTATACAAGTTGTTTCTGCTCTTACTTCACTCCTCTCAGTAAATCTCCCACTAATCACAGCCTGCGGCTGCAAACTAAACGCATGACTCACGTCATAACGTCTTTCATCATCAATCACGATGTCAAATTTTCTCAACATCGCCGTCATGATATTAAAAATTTCAAGCATCACGAGCTCACGGCCGACACACATACGCGACCCGAACCCAAAGGAAAACCAAATGTTGGGATCCGGTTTTTTTAATGAACCATCTGCATTAATGAATCGGTTCGGACGAAATTCAGCCGCATCTTCTCCATAAACTTGCGTGGAACGCTGCGTTTGAAAAGGAGAAACAATGACGATATCGCCCTTGCGAATACCAAGGTCTTTCATATTTTCACACGCTTCCGCTTTGATTTCTGGAATAGATGGAAACAAACGTAATGTTTCAAATGCTATTGCGCGCAGTAAAGTAAATCTTTCCACATCATCTCGCGTCAATTTCTCAGGAAATTTTTTCATTTCTTCGCGCAATTTTTCCAAAATCGTCTTATGTTTTTCATCAGTCAGTAATGTCAGCATAAATTGAAAAAATTTAGAGGTGGTTTCGTGACCCGCCACTAAAAACAGTCGAATCGCATGACGCGCTTCCTCTGAATATAAGATGTCATTGATTTCTTGCGTCTTGCTTTGTAAAGCTTGTTCATACTCCACTTCAATTTGTCGAACCTGTTCTGCTGTTGATTCTTGTGTAGTTCTTCGCGCACACCAAATATTTTTGATTGTGACTGTTGTTAACCAATTCTTTGTCCCTAAGATATTTGCTTCATTCGCTTGAATCACTTGACGCAATATTCTATTAGCAGGTTCCATGATTTCATCGATCGATTGAGCGAGTGAACCGGTAAGTGCGCTCCAAGTATCATACGCGAAATTCGTCAAGCGCTTCGGCAACCTGGCTTCAATACTATTCAAAGGATTAATTAATTTTTTTATCATTTTACTAATAATCGGAAACAACTCACGTTTGGTATCATGAGAAATATTTGCGATCCCTAACTGCGATGCAATCACATCCATGGTAAAACACGACGCCAAATCTTGTATGTTGATTTCTCTACTCGACATTTCATCCATATACTTTGACACAAGATGATGTATGGTCGGCGTCATTTCATTCAATCCACGCGCCGTTAAGAAACGTGCTTGCAATGGATGACGATGTTTTTCCCAAGCGGGTGTCCTGACGTCGGAATCAAAAATATTATCTCGGCCAAACACTTCTTCATAAATTTTAACGATATCTTCATTTCCAACGGCCTCATTACGCATGAATTGCTGAACCTGCGAAGGTTCAAGTAACACATGAACCCGTTTATGAAAAAGATAAAATGAATCCCTCAGATTGGGATTTTTTGCTGCACGCTCAGCACCTTCATTCAACGCACGTCCTAACCCTTCATCAGCCGTAAATGATCCGAGCGAAGTTGCAAAATAAGAATACAAATCAGCACCGGGTTTTTTTAAAATTTCGAGAATAGTGCGCGAGTCTGCCACAAAGCCCCCTACAATAAAACGCTAAAGGAAAAAGCGCAATCATAGCAGTCATATTTCAAAATTCAAGAATGTATTGTAGTATGCAGAGGTATTTATCGTTATGGTAAAGACTATGCTTCCGAGAATTTCACCCGAACATATCACGCAAAAAAATTATGGCGCGTATTTAAAAAAGCTCGCCACAGGCGGATTTCTCGGTGAAATTAAAACAGATTATGCAACACGCTTGAGCGTTGCCACGGACAACAGCATTTATCAAGTGGTCCCGCAAGCGGTGATTTTTCCGCGCAGTACGCATGATATTATTCTTGTGTTTCAACTTTCTGCACAACCTGAATTTCTCGATATTCGTTTTGCGCCTCGCGGTGGGGGTACTGCGACCAATGGTCAATCCCTCTCGGCCGGTATTATTATTGATTGTTCTAAATATCTGAACGCCATTTTGGAATTAAACCTCACCGAACATTGGGTACGTGTTCAGCCGGGCGTGGTGCTGGATCAATTGAATCAATATTTACACCCGCATGGCGTGTATTTTGCCCCGGAAATTTCGCCGAGTAATCGTGCAACGATTGGTGGGATGATTAATACCGATGCGTGCGGCAATGGATCAAAAATCATTGGACGCACCAGCGATCATGTGGTTGATCTCACGTGTGTGTTAACGAACGGTTCGGTTTTACATAGCGAATTTTTTAATGAATCCGATCCATTGCAACAAAATATTGTTGATATTCTTAAAGATAATCAAGCACTGATCGATGAAAAATTTATTAATACACCGCGTACCTTAAATGGATATAACTTAAAAAAAGCCTATCAGCGTGAACAATTATTCTTAAATTATTTACTGTCAGGCTCTGAGGGCACCCTGGCGGTGATGAGTGAATGCAAATTAAAATTATCGACGTTGCCGAAAGTTAAAAAATTAGTTGTCATGAAATATCGGCATTTTAATGATGCATTACGTGCGAACGCGATTACCGAGGATATTAAACCATTAGTGATTGAAGCGATCGATGAAAAATTAATTGCGTTAGCGCGCCAAGATCATCTTTATTTTCAAATCAAAAATTTTCTGGAACCCGCTGATGCGATTAACTTAGTGGAATTTGTTGGTGATGATGAAGACAGCATTGATCAACAAATTAAACAGTTATGCACGAACATTGAGAATGATCCATCGATGTTGGGATATTATGTTGCGAAGAATGCAACTGAGATAAAAATGTTGTGGGAGTTACGTAAAAAATCTGTGGGTCTCATCAGCAAAAAACAAGATGGCACGAGACGTCCCATTCCGTTTATTGAAGATACCGCGGTGCCACCGGAAAAATTGGCGGATTATATTCGGGAATTTAAAGCGTTGCTGGATCGTCATCAATTAGTGTATGGCATGTATGGTCATGTCGATGCCGGGTGTGTGCATGTACGACCGGCACTTGATCTGTGCATGGCGGAAGATGAAAATCTCATGCGCGCATTAATGGATGACATCATTCGATTAATTAAAAAATATGACGGCGTGTTGTGGGGCGAACATGGCAAAGGTTTTCGCAGTGAATTTGGTGCGCAATTCTTTGGGGATACGTTGTATATTTTGTTACGCAAAATAAAAACTTTGTTTGATCCGCATAATAAATTAAATCCAGGGAAAATTGCGACGCCGCTTGATTCGCCTGAATCCGTGGTGAAATTTGATGGAAATTTGCGTGGGCAAGTTGACCGAGAAATATCATCACAAGCCGCGACAGATTATGCGGGTGCCGTGGCTTGTAACGGCAATGGGGCTTGTTTTAATTTTTCCACACGCGACGTGATGTGCCCTTCGTACAAAGTCACGCGCGACCGTATTCATTCGCCCAAAGGTCGTGCGGTGGTGGTACGTGAATGGTTACGGCAATTGAGTGTTAAAAATTTTTCATTGAATGCGCGTGCGCGTGGGAATTTTATTTCAAGATTCTTTTGTCAATGGAATAAAAAAACGGATTTTTCGCATGAAGTTTTTTTAGCGTTGAATGGATGTTTATCGTGTAAAGCGTGTGCGAATCAATGTCCGCTCAGTGTGGATGTGCCGGATTTTAAGGCTAAGTTTTTAGAAAAATATCATACGCGTTACCCGAGAAAATTACGGGATTTTTTTATTGCGAGAACTGAACGCATTGCACAGTGGCAAGCGCGGTTTCCGCGGGTGGGTAATTGGCTCATGCAGCGAACTTTAGTTAAGTTCATCATGAAACATACGCTGAAAATTGTTGATCCACCGCAGGTGATGCAGGCCCTGGATTGCCGCGCCCACAAAAAACGTGGGCTCGCAATGACGGAACAACATAATTTGATTATTTTGCAAGATGCGTTTACCTCATTTTATGAAGCGCATATTTTGCAAATCTGTCATGATTTTTTTGCAGCACTGGGTTTTTCTGTTTATATTGCGCCGTTTTTTCAAAATGGGAAACCTTTGCAAGTTAAAGGTTTTTTAGCGGAATTTAACCAGCTTGCGCAAAAAAATATTACGTATTTACGCGAATTAGCGCAACATAATGTGCCGATGATTGGTATTGATCCCAGTGTGACGCTGACGTATCGAGATGAATATCAAAAAATAATGGGGAATGAGAAATTAGGATTTAACGTTTTATTGATTCAGGAATTTTTACAACAACACTTAGACAAGTTACCGAAAATCCGCAATCAAGAAGAATATTTTCTATTAACCCATTGCACCGAAAAAACCATGCAAGCACAAACAGAAAAACAATGGCAAACCATTTTCGCAACGCTAGGACTTAAATTAACGCCGCTCGCAACCGGCTGTTGCGGCATGGCAGGATCTTATGGGCATGAAGTGGAACACCGTGAAAATTCGCAAAAATTATTTTGCATGGATTGGCAACGTTATCTCACTGAAACTCCACATCCAGAAAAATATTTTCTTGCCACCGGCTATTCCTGTCGTAGTCAGGTAAAAAGATTTACGGGTCTGCAATTACAACATCCACTCGAAGTATTAACCAATATTATAAAAAAGGAGTCCACATGAGCTATCAATCTTTATTTGCCGCGCTTTGGAAAGATTATATCTATCGCAATCCCCATGCGAGCAAAGTGCATCAATTATTTAGCGAAGCAGGCGAAACCATTTTGAATGATCATATTGCTTTTCGCACCTTTAATGATCCACTCATTAATATTGATCAATTGGCAAAATTTTTTATTGCCTATGGTTATGAAGAAAAAGGCACGTATGATTTTCCGGTGAAAAAATTATTTGCCAAACATTACGAACATCGCGATTCGGATGCGCCTAAAGTTTTTATCAGTGAATTATTAACAGAAAAATTTAGTCCTGAGTTACAAGCTCACGTGAAAAATTGCGTCAAGCAAATTCCGCCCGACGCATTAAAATCAGAAAGTTTTTTAACCCACGGCACATTTTGGCAACCCTTGAGTTATAAAATTTATCAACAATTATTAGCCGAATCAGAATATGCTGCTTGGATGTATGCTTTTGGTTTTTGTGCCAATCATTTTACCGTGAATATAAATGCGTTTAAAAAATTCAAAGCTATTAAAGATGTGAATGAGTGTTTGTTGCAACATCATTTCAAATTAAATTCGTCTGGCGGATTGATTAAGGGAACACCGGCGGATTATCTTGAACAATCGAGTACATTGGCGGGAGAGTTCGAAGTGAAATTTGCAGAAGGCGTTTATAAAATTCCTTCGTGTTATTATGAATTTGCAAAACGTTATCAACTTCCTGATGGAAAACTTTATACGGGGTTTGTCGCGGCATCTGCAGATAAAATTTTTGAGAGTACGGATGTGGTAAAGCGCTAGAATACTTCGCATTCTGACCCTTCGAGACGCGCCCTTCGAGACGCGCTTCGCGCTCCTCAGGGCGAACGGCTA
>CAZOFA010000010.1:36986-41144 GCA_964578975.1 uncultured Coxiellaceae bacterium | reverse complement strand
GGTATTTCGCGTGGGACATTACGCAAGAAATTGAAGCAGTATGGGATCTTAGATCAGTATCGTGTCATTCACCTAAACAACAACACGTCATCCCCGCGAAGGCGGGAATCCATTCAGATAGATTTCCGCCTTCGCGGGAATGACAGTGTGAATTTCAGACATAGTGCGTTGGGTCGGTAATACCTAACTCAACAAAACCTTTTTTGCGGTACGTACAACTATCACATGTACCACAAGCCCGCGCATTTTCATCCGCTCGATAACACGATAACGTTTTACTGTAATCCACACCCAGCGCCATACCCTGCTGAATGATGTCCCGCTTGGTCAAACGCAACAAAGGCGCGTGGATTTTATAACGAACCCCTTCAACCCCTGCTTTCGTCGCCAAATTTGCCATCTGTTCAAACGCATGCAGATATTCCGGTCGACAATCAGGATAACCAGAATAATCCACGTCATTTGCACCAATGAAAATATCAAATGCGCCGAGAACTTCTGCCCAACCTAACGCAATTGATAAAAACACTGTATTTCGTGCAGGAACATACGTCGTAGGAATTTTATTATCACCGGAATAATCTTGAATTTGTAAACGATCATCAACTAACGCTGAACCACCAATCGCATTTAAATTTAATGGCACAATTTTATGTTCGACAACACCATAAAATGCAGCAGTACGTTTCGCCACGTCAAGTTCGACTCGATGTCGTTGTCCGTAATCAAAACTCAACGCATAACATAAAAAACCTTGTGTTTTTGCGATCGCTAAACACGTCGTAGAATCAAGTCCACCCGAAAATAAAATAACGGCTTTTTTTTGCATGAAATTCCTTAGAAGTAGAAATTAAGGAGCAGGAATGATCGAAGAGCCATTTTGTCTCAAGTGGAGGTCTTGGAGATGTTTTAGACTTCCTTTCAATTGAAAGGCATGCACACCACATCTAGCCGCTGACTTCCTTTTGATTAATCGTTGGGCTTCGATTCACTTCCTGCTCACTTCCATTATAGACAAATGGGATGTTATTACAATTTCTAAAACAAAAAAATAATGATTGACTTTTTTCTTCCCTAATCGCGTGATGAGATTAAAATATATGCAAATTATTGATTATATTTTAATAATTCCTTAAGCCTCCATTGTTATGCTCATTTTTTGTGACAAATTTTGTAAAACTTTTAACTTGTCAGGGAGGATTTATGAAAGTACAAGTAATTAAAAAAACGTTAGGATTTTTTGGTATTGCAGCCAACGTCATCGGTGCTGTTTTAATCATTGTGAATGAATATCAGCCCATCCCCTCAAGAATTAAAGTGCCAGTGATCGGTGGCATGAGTGCTTTTTCGACGTTACTGTTTGGCTACTTTGTTTATAAAAATCAGAAAAAAAAGGTAAAACAGGAAGAAAAGCAAAAAGCCAAAAATGAAAACTTGGAAGATGTGATTCGTGAAACGAGTATTACCGTTCATGAAATAAAACACGAGTTATCCAAGAATTCGAGGAATTCTCAAGATGTGTCACCGCGTTCGCAGCATGCAAATGAACTTGAACCCCTGTCCTTAAATTCTCGACCACTTCCACAAACGCCATATACGCCACATCAATCTTTTCCTCAAACAAACACATTGCATACTCTCGTTGTCGCAAATCGTGGCGCAAGGGCATTGTCGGCCGCTCCTACTAACCGAGGAAGAAGTCATTCGCCTGCGGCAGATCGCACGACTCATCGTGAAAAAAAACGTAGCCAAAGTGTTTCACCGCATCACAGAAAAGCTCATACACCGCCTCAGCGTAATTTTGACGTTGCAGATCCAGGATTATTTTCTAATCCGCCCAGATCTCATGATTGGGTTCTTCCCGTTCTCCCTGAAACACCGATACTTCAACCCGCTGCATCTCCCCCCTCTAAATCGGCGTAAAAAATAAGGCAAGCATCTTCATGCTTGCCATCGTTTTTATTTTTAATTTTTTGATGTACTATCCATGGCTATGGATGACTTTATTCACAAAAATCAATTCACAGAATATGGAATTAATGCTGAACTTTTTCAGCAAATTAAAACTTTTCTTGCGTCGCATACAAGTGAAGACGCCTGGAAAGCGTTATCAAAAAAAATCCTTAAACCAAGTCTGCCATTTAAATTACATCTTTTACTTTTTTCTTTGTGTTATCCACACTGGCGTGATTTCCCCAACACCGCTGCAGCATGGATTCCCGATCAAGCATTTATTCAATCCACGCAGCTGGCTAAAATGATGAAAGAGCTTCATCTTGAAACACGTGCTGAATTTCATGCGTGGAGTGTAAAAAATTATGAGGATTTTTGGACGCAGATGATTGAAAAATTGAATATTCAATTTTCTGTGCCACCGAAAAAAATTTGTGCTCTGAGTGACGGTGTGGAAAATCCACATTGGTTAGTCGGTGCGAAATTAAATATTGCTTCAAGTTGTTTTAGCGCAAATCCCGATAAAATTGCCGTGATTCAACAAAAAAAGCAGGGACCACTTGAGCAATTTACTTATCGAGAGCTTGATCGTGTCAGCAATCAAATCGCGAATAGTTTGTTGCAGCAAGGATTTGTGTTGGGCGATGCAATTGCGATTGATATGCCTATGCATTTTCATGCAGTCGCCATTTATTTAGGTATCATTAAAATGGGCGGAGTGGTGATTTCGATTGCTGATAGTTTTTCAGCGGATGAAATTGCTGTGCGCTTGCAAATTACCAACACCAAAGGGATTTTTACCCAAGATTTAATTCAACGTGACAATAAAATTATTCCATTGTATGAAAAAGTGATGCAGGCCAATGCACCGAAAGCCATCGTTTTGCCGCTGGATAAAAAGTTACAAATCACGTTAAGAAATCAAGATATCGCTTGGCAAGATTTTTTGAGTGCGGATGATCATTTCACCGCGCAACCGTGTGATCCAAATACGCATTGCAATATTTTATTTTCCTCTGGCACCACTGGAATGCCGAAAGCAATCCCGTGGACACATACCACACCGATCAAAGTCGCCAGCGATGCTTATTTACATCACGATATTCAAGCACATGATATTTTGGCATGGCCCACCAATCTCGGTTGGATGATGGGGCCTTGGTTGATTTTTGCAGCGCTCATCAATCACGCGACCGTCGCACTCTTTGATGATGTGCCGCGTGATGAAGCATTTGGTCGTTTCGTTCAAGATGCAAAAGTGACGATGCTCGGCGTCGTCCCCACCTTAGTTGCAACTTGGCGACAAACCCATTGTATGGAAAAAATGGATTGGCAACACATTCAACGTTACAGTTCAACGGGCGAATGTTCTAACCCTGAAGATATGCTCTATCTGATGTCGCTTGCCGGTTACAAACCGATTATTGAATATTGTGGCGGCACTGAAATTGGTGGTGCTTATATAACAACTACGATGATTGATAATAATTATCCGGCTGTTTTCACCACGCCAACGATGGGATTGGATTTTGTGCTCATCGATGAATATGGTGATAAGACAGATCATGGTGAAGTGGCAATAATTCCCCCATCGCTCGGACTCTCAACCGAATTACTCAATTTCGATCATCATGAAATTTATTTTGCGGATATGCCGAAATCTTTACGCCGACATGGTGACCAAGCGCGACGTTTTGCCGATGGAAATTATTGCATCTTGGGTCGTGTGGATGACACGATGAATTTAGGTGGGATTAAAGTGAGTTCGGCGGAAATTGAGCGTGTGTTGGCGGGCACCGAAAATATTATTGAAATGGCCGCGATTGCTGTGAATTTAAATCAATTTGGTCCAAGTCATCTTGTGATTTATGCAGCGACCCATGCAAAACTTGATAAAGAAAACCTTAAAAAAATATTGCAGCAAAAGATTAGTCAACACTTAAATCCGCTTTTTAAAATTCATGAGGTGGTGTTGACGCGGGAATTACCGAAAACGGCTTCTAATAAAATTATGCGTAGAGTGTTACGCAAGCAGTATGAAGATATGTGTCATTCGCGTTAAATCACCACGTCGTTCCCGCGTAACCACTACGTGTAATTACTTCGGGCGCATTCCACGTAGTGGTTTCGGGGGGCTAACCTGGCTTGTTATTGCGAATTATCATCCACCACTAAAATAGGTCGCGTATTTCTAGGCAAAATATG
>CAZOFA010000010.1:9646-36976 GCA_964578975.1 uncultured Coxiellaceae bacterium | reverse complement strand
GTAAAACCACCCCGTGTTCCCCGCTTAACCATTTCGTGTATTGCGGGCGCGGAATTCAAAGGTTGTGTTAACGGGGGTATAACATGGCTAGTTATTCCGAATTATCATCCTCCACCGTACGCATCAAAAACGACTGCATCATTGGATTTTGCAAAAATCTAATGGTCGATTCTGCATTCATCGGTGGACTTAAATAATATCCCTGCATTTCAGTACAATGTTCGCGTATTAAAAAATCATACTGCTCACGCATTTCAACCCCTTCCGCCACCGTATCAATACCTAATTTATTCGCCATCGCAATCATCGCACTCACAATGGATGCGCCAGCTGAATCGATGGTGATCGCTTGAATAAATTTGCGATCAATTTTAATTTTATCAATCGAAAAACGGCGTAAATAATCCAATGAGGAATAACCTGTACCAAAATCATCAATGGAAATTCCAATGCCATGTTCTTTCAGCGCATGCAACATATTTAAGATATATTCGGGATCTTGCATGATCAGCGTTTCAGTAATTTCCAACTCCAGACATTCCGATGGAAACTCCGTTTTCTCAATTAACGCCATTAAGTATTCCACAAAATTAGCTTGTTTAAATTGGAGCGCTGATAAATTCACCGCAAGATTCAGTCGCAAAAATCCTGCATTATGCCAATCACTGACTTGTTCGCACGCCGTTTTAATCACCCACTCATTCAACGAGAGAATTAATCCGGTTTCTTCAGCCAATTGAATAATTTCACTCGCATTGATATGACTATATTCGGGATTACGCCAACGAAGTAATGCTTCAACCCCCGAAATCGTTTGCGTTGCTAATTCAAGTTTAGGTTGATAATACAGTTCAAATTCATTTTTCGCGAGCGCCTGGATGACGGCATTTTGACGCGACATTTTTTCTTGCGCTTTCGAGGTCATTTCGGGTGTACAGAATTGATAATTATTACGCCCTAATTCTTTCGCACGATACAACGCAAGATCCGCATTTTTGGTGAGAGTTGCAATCTCTGTGCCATCGTAAGGATAAACACTCACACCAATGCTCGTCATCACATACAATTCTTGCCCTTTGATGACAATGCGTTGTTGTAAATTAGAAATAATTTTACGTACGACGCTGGTGATTTGGTCCACTTTATTCATTTCGCTCAGCACGATAATAAATTCATCGCCTCCCACTCGCGCCAGTGCATCTGTGTTTCTGACCGTGTTTTTTAAGCGTTGCGCCACGATTTGCAACACCATATCACCTGCATCATGGCCAATGGTATCATTAATATTTTTGAAGCGATCCAGATCAAGAAACACCAGCGAAAAACCTTTTTCATTGCGTCTTGCACTCGCTAACATTTCCTGTAATTTTTGATCCAAACTATTACGATTATATAATCCGGTCAATGGATCAAAATACGCAAGATGGCGCAATTGCTCTTCCGCTTTTTTCTCGGAGGTAATATTTTGTAATTGAGCAATAAAATAAAGCGGTTCACCGTTATTATTCGCGACTATCGACATATTCAGTGAAATCCACACCACCTCGCCATTTTTATGAAAATAACGTTGCAGGCTTTGATAACTTTTCGTTCGGCCATCCAACATATCTTCGATATACGCTTTATTATTTTTTAAATCTTCCAGATGAATAATTTGATTTGGATTAATGGTCAATAATTCTTTTTCTGAATAGCCTAAAATATAACAGAGCGATTGATTGACGCGTAAAAATTTCCCTTGGATCGAAATCAATGCCATGCCAATGGCTGCATAATCAAACGCAGAACGAAAACGATTTTCACTTTCTTTGATTAATGCATTGGCTTCAATTAATTTTCGTTCGGCACGCAATAATTGTCGGACAAACGGAAATAATTGCCAAAGCAACACGGCCATCCCAACCAGTGCACAAATTAAAATAGTCGGTTCGACTTCGCTATGAATGGCTTGCGTCGATGCAGCGCTAATATGCGGATCCATTCTTAAGAGAAAAATTCCACAGATCAAGACGACACAAAAAGCAATGGTCGCACTTAATGAAATAATTCTTTTTTCTTCTTTATCCGGCGATAATTCTTCGACATTGGTTTTTCTATTCCACAATGCCCATAAACCAACACCCAACAAAGAATTACCCACAGAACTTTGAAGCGACATATGCGCATAAGGCGTCCAATCATACAAAACACGCATATTAAAAAGATATCCGGCTAATGCAGAAAATCCTAAGATCAATGTCGTAAAAATAAATACTTGTGCAAATGCCGCGGGCATTTTTTTATGGACATAGGGCAACAAAATAAAAGCCAATCCTGAAAACATAAATGCAAGCGAACTATTATCTGCCATGCGTCCAGGATAAGGATCTTGATCAGGCAACCAGCTCGCCATAAAAACTTGATCGATGCCAACTGAATAGCCCGAAATATTTTGCATCAGGGTCAAAAAAGCCATTAACGCAACAAAAGCACCGATGCCAATATGACTATTTTTTTGTAGCGTTGGGTACGAACCCGGAATTAACAATGCCACACCTGATAAAAAAAATCCGAGCGCAGAATTAAAAACTATATTGTTATAACCAGGAAATAATGTGATTAATGCAGCAATATGTGCATACCAACCGAACATCACTGTTAACCCGAGCATTGCGACCAGCGTGCCCATGATTTGTGATAAATTGATCCCTTTCATGCGAAACTCCAACAGCAGTATAATAGGTTTATTATAACAAGCTTTTTTGTTTAGGAGGTTATATTTTATGTTACGTATTTTACTTACGCTTGCTGCATTGTTTGCAATCTCTGCAACATTTGCAAAAAATGTAAATCTTTATGAACAACCAAAAACGGATGCAAAGGTGGTTGGTGTCATTGATCCTGCTGCAGGCATTGTACCGATTTATACACCAAGACAAGGAGATTGGGTGAAAGTCGGTGATCCAAAAAATGGGAATGTGGGTTGGGTAAAATCAGCGGATCTTGTGGGTTCGAATATTTCAACCGGTTTTAGTTTTACCCAAGGCACCACCAATAATGGTCAACCCGTCGTGCCGTTGATGAAATTTGGTTTTCCGCAATTAACACCGGAACAAACAGAAGCGTTATACAAACAACTGCAAGCACAACAAGAATTATTTCAACGAAATATGCAACAAATGATGCAAGGAATGCCGACGATGGTGATGCCGGTGATTGTGATGCCGCCATCCATTCCACCGAGCACAACAGGCACAACTACGCAAACAACACCGCAGAAAAAATAAAATAATATTTTATTTTGGTCCATTCCTGCGGGTGAATTCTTGCATGCGCGCCCTGAATTCTTTTTTGCTTGTCGTCGTGATTGGTTCTACAACGACTCCTGTCGCATTTTTTGATTTAAAATAAAGTTGGTTCGTACTCTCAAACGCGACGATTTGTGGCGCATTTTTATATTCTTGATGATTTGTGCGCCCAATCGCATACACCGTTTCTCCCGGTCTCGCATCAGCTGAAGGTTGTTGCGGTGTCAGCTGAAGTTTCATCATTAAACGTAATGTCGAATTTGAATAACCCTTTTCTTTTAAATTTTTATACATTTCTTTAAATGTGGGTTTTTCAGCCTCCGTCATTTTTTTAAATAATTTTCTTTCTTTATAATATGAACGACCCATTCTCCCTAATCCCACTACCGATACCAACATTCCACAACCCAAACCAATGCCCCACCCAATTGGATTACTAACGATAGTTGTAAACACGGCAACATTAAATGCAAATGCCGCGACCGTCACACCAATGGATCCTCCACCCACCAGACCAAAAAATCCGCCTTTAAAATATTTACCGTATTTTTTGAAGAAACTTTCCTTTTTCTCCGGCGTTGAAAGCGGTGCATTTTTAGGTGACGGTAAATCGCTTGGTTGTGAGGAAGCAGCAGGAGAAATTGCCTTTGCTTCTTCTGGCGCAGAAACAGGAATTGTTTTAGGCGATTTTCTTTCCTTTATTTCTTGTTTTAATCGAGCTTGTTCGGCAGTGAGATAAGCAATCTGTTCGCTTTTTTTCTGTTGTAACTCGTCTCGTGCTGTTTTAATTGCTTGTGTTTGTCTCGTCTGAAATGCTGGCCCTAAATTTCGAGATATCTCATCAGCGAGCCGTGTGTATTTTTGTCGCTGCTGATCCGTTTTATTTTTACTTGCACGCAACTCAGATGCGATTTGTTTCATTTCCTCAAACAATTGATTTGCTTCCTCTGCTTTCCCAAGAAGAACTTGTTCACAGACTGGGGTAACATGAAGTCGCAAAGAAATCTTTTGTAGTTCAGCTAAATGTTTTTTTAACGCTGCTAATTGCGTTTCAAGATGATACCAAGGACTTACACTCTTGGGAGCGTCAGTCTGCGATTTTGCCAACCCATCAAAGCTATCAATAATGCCATCTGTGTTTGCAATCTGAGAAAATTTCTCACGAATTAATCTGAGTGCTGCGGTAAAACTTTCATCTAATTTTTCGGTTTTTTCTAACAGCTGGGCGAATCGAAACTGTAATGTAGCTTCTTTTTTCGATTCTCTCTCTCGTCTTGCTTCAAGATCCGCTAATTCGGAAAACTTGGAGTCTAACTCTGAAGTTAACTGTGATTTATCCGAAAATTTCACCTCTTCGACATCAATGTCGATGACGGTTTGTTTTGATTTTAAGCGACGTATTTCCTTTTCAGTTGCCCTTAATTGCGCGTCTGGTGTTTCATGGGCAGCAATCTCTGCACGTTTTTCTGCAAACGATCGCAGATGTTGCTGTAAATTTTCCTCAACCGCTGCATTGAATACTTTTAATTGTGGATCATTGTCTAATATTGTCTTCACATTAAATGAAGCTAATTGGTCATCAATCTCTTGTTGTTTATTTTGTATAGCGTTTTTGAACCGATTAATGCGTGCTTTAATCGCGCTAAATTCGCGTCTAAGCTCCGCAATCGGATATTGTTTTTCTGTCTCATAAATAAATTTAAGTATTTTTAATTTTTTATTGATATCAAGTTTTAACACCATGATAATTTTATAAAGATCAATTAACTTGGCATATAAGCGAGCTTTCCTCTCGTCTTTACCCTTTGCTTCTGGGAATTGGCTACAGACTGCCTTCCATTGGTTTTTTAACTCATCTTCAACTTCACTTTTGTAACGAGCTAAAGGATCTGTCCCCGAGAACTGCCCATCTGTTTCTGTCACAAAATAATTAATGAAAGGTAAACTTTTTTCTTTTAGCCATTTATAGACAGGAAAACTTGCGTGTGGTTTTTTTGTATTGGCGTCTAATGCTTTTTCAAGTGCAGTATGAAGCGCTTCTAATGCCACAGGAATATCGTGCTGATATAACCGATCAAAAGATTCTTCTAATTTTAATTCTTCTGGAATATTGGACAACAGGTGCGGCGGCTGCACAGTCGCTTTAAGATGAGCACTTAAACTCATATCACACCTCGTTTATTTAAACACATTTTGTTTAATTTTCATCGTACTTAACTTAACTTAAGGGAACATTAACACAAAGGGGTAACACTCAGAGCGGAAATAGAAAAACTTGAATATAATCAAAAAGTTAGTTAATACCCGCGCGCATCTTTGTCAAAAATTCCGATATACTGCGCGGCACGCACCACATCCGTTTTTAAGGTACCATCCGGGTACAATTCAATCCAGCGATATCCAGGCGGTAATTCTTCTAAGGCAAACTCCGCACTGTTTCTTTTAAACTGGATACAAGTCGAGGGTGTGGAGTAATAGCGAATCCCATTTTTAACACCTTCCTGTTGTTGATGCACATGACCAAACAAAATCGTATGCATGTGCGGGAAATTCGCGAGAATTGGCCATAAAACATCGGCATTTTTCAAACCAATATTATCCAACCATTTGCTACCCACTGGAATCGGCTGATGATGAAACACCACAATGGCATGATGTTCAGGATACATTTGCAAACAATGTTCCATAAAATGCAGTTGATCAGGTGCAAGACGTCCTTCGACGGATTTTTGAATATGTGAATCCAGCAAGATAATATGCCATTGTTTTAACACAATATGACGATGATGCGTGATATTGCCTAACGGATAGATCTTTTTCATGACATCGGAATCATCATGATTGCCTGCCACATAATACACGGGCACAGGAAATTCTTTAAACATGTCCGCCAGACGCAGATAGGATTCTTTCGAGGCATCCTGCGACAGATCGCCGCTTATTATAATTAAATCAAAATTTTTTTCATTTGCGCGTAGCAAGGCCAATGCCGCTTCTAAGCTTGCCTGGGTATTCACACCTAATAATGACTTATTTTTATCGCCGAATAAGTGAATATCGCTGATTTGCACTATTCGTAATGGCTGGTCATCCATTATTCTTTCCTCTTACTTTCAACGCGAATATTGCTGTGATAAGCTTAGCACACATTGAATTTACACTGCCTTAATTATGTTAGAAATTTTCTCATGCACCTATATATTATAATATCTTAATAGCTTGTCCTCGAGCATCCGAGAACAAATCAAAAACAATTAGAATAAGGGGATTGTTGTGAAAACAGAACCAGCCGATCGAAAAGTCGTGATTGAACAAAACAAACGTTTTTCTCAATCCGCATTATGGCGCATGCAGCGCGAATATTTTGATAAAGAAGGAATTAACGCTTGGGTGAATCAAGTTCCTTTTTATATCACCAGTAATCCATTCATCGCAAATTGTTATGCGCGATTGGTGCTCGCATTTATTCGTGATTGGACGTTGAAAAATCCTGATGCGAGAAATCATCCGTTTTATATCATGGAGCTCGGCACCGGTTCGGGTCGTTTCAGTTTTTATTTCGTGAAAACGTTACAAGAATTGTTGCAAGGAAGTATGCCAGACATCAAAGTCTGTTACATCATGAGTGATTTCACCAAACATAATATTCAATATTGGGAAGAACATCCGACGTTAAAACCGCTCATTGAAAAAGGTTTAATTGATTTTGCCATTTTTGATATGGAGACCGAACGTCCGATTACGTTGATCAAACAAAATATTCGTCTCAATCCGGAAGTGTTAGTCAATCCACTGACATTATTTGCGAATTATATTTTTGATACCATCTCGCACGATTCATTTGCGGTGCATGAAGGAAAACTTTATGAATTGCTTTTGAGTCTTTCCACTGATGAAAATAATATGGAAAACAATCGTCCGGTCAGCATGGAAAAAATTTCCGTCGATTACAGTGTGCATGAAATTAGAAGTGCTTATTACAATGATCCGCATCTGGATAGCATTTTAGATGAATACAAAAAAACATTAACCGAAACCAGTTTTTTATTTCCCATCGGTTCATTTCATGCGATCAAATTTTTAAAAAAACTTGCCAATAATAAATTATTTATTATTTCGACTGACAAAGGCTATAGCACGATTGAATCTCTCGATCATTTAGGTCATCCATCCATTTCCTTTCATGGAAGTTTTTCAATGATGGTAAATTTCCATGCGATCGCCAGTTATTTTAATAATAGTGGTGGCGATGCTTTTTTACAAACACCGCGCAAAGGTATTAAAACATCCGTGTTTGCCAGTGGTTTTAAATTTAGTGACATGCCGGAAACTTCCGTGGCCATTAATGAATATGTAGAAGGTTTCAGCCCGAGTGATTATTTCACGTTGCATCGTCGCATGAGTGATTCATTCCAAGAATGTTCACTTGAAACAATTGCGTCGCACATGCAATTAGCCGGTTGGGATCCGCATATTTATTTAAAACTCACTAACCGCGTGACATCGCTCGTGGGTGAAACAGACAGTGATACCATTCAAGTGATGGCGCGTAACATGGAAAAAATGGCCGCGAATTATTATCACATGCCAAAAACCGAATGCATTTTGTTTGAAATCGGCGTGTTTTTCCATGCGATCAAACAGTTTGATCAAGCGGTGAAATATTATCAATTGGCGCATCCGTATGTCGGCGATCAATTCGGATTATTTTATAACATGGCATTGTGTCAACATCATTTGGGGCACAACGAAGATGCGCTGAAAAACTTCAAGCATGCGATCAGCTTAGATAGTTCTTCAAAAGAAACGGAAGAATGGATTACTTATCTGGAAAAAGCATTGACTGAAAAAAAGGATGGTGAGTAACTGCTTGTCATCCTGAGCGCGGCGAAGGATCACCAAGTTATGATGAAGCGATTCTTCGCGCAGCATCGATGACAAACATAAGACACTGGGTGCCAGCTTAAAGCTTGCTGGCATGACACGAACACAATACGGTTAGTATTTAATCCCTCGATGATCCAAGTCCCCGCCGCGGCGTGGATATTACCACTGGATCTGTCTGTCCAGCTTGCGCTTGCCAAAAATCACAAGAGTCAGAAAGCTTGCGAATCGAACTTTTAAGTGATTGCTTGACGATGTTATACGATTCTTCAAACATTGCTAATGTTCGCTCACGTCCCGTGATGACTCGGTTTTTATCACCGCTTGCGGGCATTAGATATATTTCGTGGGATAATTGCTGGCTCATCAACTCTAAATGTAACGAAACTAAACGTGCATAATGGTTAATGCCTTCTGCGGGTGCAATCTTTCGTAATTCTTGGTACCGAGCATGAGTAATTAGAGCGGTATAACAGGCCTCTAATGCTGCTATTAATGTTTTTCCCTCGTGATTTAGATGCAGTGTGTGCAACATTTCGAAAAGACCTAGCAAAGATTCTTCATGCTTTTTTCTTTCTGAGTATGTATTTAGCTTCTCATCGATCGCTTTAAGCCTTTTTGCATTCGCTTCTTCTATCGCTTTAAGTCTTTTTGCTTCCGCTTCATCAGCTTCTTTT
Source organism: uncultured Coxiellaceae bacterium (assembly GCA_964578975.1). GTDB lineage: Bacteria > Pseudomonadota > Gammaproteobacteria > DSM-16500 > DSM-16500 > CAYRUP01. The sequence goes on along the minus strand of CAZOFA010000010.1, from coordinate 28,128 downwards.
TTATCTTGAAGCAGGGGCTTTTTATCTGGATTTTTATTTGATCGAAACATACGTTTTTCCTTTTATTATTATTAATTTTTTTAGATCGCACACCAACATCTCACGACGGTCCACGACTCAGGTTCGGTGCTAATGTTATAGATTTTTTTTGTGCCCCTTGACTTTCCCAATACTGAATAGATTTATCAATCTCTCGAATTGAAGTTTCCAGTGATGTTTGAATGGTTGAATATGAAGTTTGGAATAAAATTACAGTTTTCAAATAGCTTGAGACGACGCTTCTTCCATCCGTCGGAGTTGAGCGCTTGCCACTTAAATATGCTTTCAATAGTAAATGTTGCTGAACAAAATCTTCATAAACGTTTTTTCCATTCTCTATCTGTTTTAACTCATTAAATCGCTGATTTTTTTTTATCTCAGCATAGCAATCGTCCAACTCTTTAAATGTCGACTTCTTATGACGAACTCTATCGTGTAAGTCATACAACTTGGCCAAACAACCTATGAGCAACAATTCCTCGTCTTTTCTTTTTTCCAATCCCCCTAAAGTTTTTTGTGCCTCTTTAGTTTTTTCTGTTTGACTTGTTTCGACTGCCAGCAGCGATATTTGTTCGTTATTATCGTTTTTATCATTTTTATGTTTATTTGTTTTTAACCGCTCCCACATATGTAGCTCCTATTTGTTTTACTCTTAAAAAAATGTAGGACGTTCTATGTGGAACATTTAGTCATCCCATAAACGTCACACGTCATATTTATCCCACAAACGTCACATCACCCACCTTTACCTTCCCCGGATAATACAACTCCGATCACCCTGAGGAGCGCGAAGCGCGTCTCGAAGGGCGGGTTATTTAAAATTAATTAATCCTGTTAATAATCAACAAGTTAAATCAATATTCGGTCACCGAAGTTGAGATGCGGATTAAGCGTTGCATAATGCTGGCACGAATCAAATTGCTCTTCACGCCTTCCATGGCGGGGTATTGACGACGAACCTTAATGATGGCTTGATCCAGCTTCGCCATCAAATCTTCAGAAAGACGAATGCTCACAATTTCAGAGAGTTGCTCCATTTCACCTGCAATATCCACTAAAGAAGGATAATCGGGTAATTGTAAAAACTGCTCGATTGCCTCGATAATCCATTTGCTCTTACCGCGCATCCCATATCCGTCACCAATGATTTGTTGTTGCATTTTATGATGCAACAACTTTTGTAATTTAATAGATGTCATGACTTTGGTATTCATGTTATTTAGATCTCTCTGTTTCATGCTCTAATATTTCAATCAACTTTTGAAAGGCCCGTGCTGCTTGATCGTATTGATCCCAATGGACGCGAGAAAAAACATCGGCATACTTTTTAAATTCAGGCTGCGCCAATACAGCTGCCACAATGGTATGGACCACATAGGTATTCAAGGTAAATCCCATATTCACCCGTGTCATTGCCCTGCCGCGCTTTGCTTTCGATTCCGATAACGTTTTCTTTTGCGCTTGTTTTTCCTTGCTAATGATTTGCCTTAACTCTTTCAAACTGCAACCGTTAATACACGCCTGCAGGGCTTGGTTGCGTAATTCATCCGAATTAATTCCAGCAATCATCGCTGCCTTATCCAAACTGCCAATCTGGCCATCGGTAATGGCACGTTTCACATCCTGCGGCGCATTCAATACCGCCAGATAATAACTCGCCTGGGGCAACGAAAGGCCCGTAATTGTTTTTAATAACGTGGCGGACAAGGTTGAAGTGGTGTGTTGTAATTGATATTCATGAATGATATCGCGAATATTCCCAATGCGTTCATCGAGCGTCAGATCTTCACGAGCCGTATTTTCAATCCATTGAATGAGCTTTAAATCAAAGCCCTTGGGCTTTTCGTTAAACACCCGCGCTTCAATTTCATTTTTACCCGCCAAAATAGAAGCCAGGCAACGGCGCTCTCCCGCGACAATACGATAAAGTTCGCCGCGCTTATACACCACGATAGGATTGATCACCCCACTGCTTTCGATCGTTTGCGCTAACTCCCGCAACCGTTCCAATTCAGCCGTTTTACGCTCATATAAATTATCATTCTTGTCGAGTCCCTCTTGCACATCGGCCAATGAAATCGCCAATTTACGCGGATTATCCGGATCAAGCTCCACTCTGGATAACGGCAAAATGACATTGCGAAAAATGCCCGCATTATTTTCCACCACATGGATGGTTTCACTTAAACCGCGCGTCAACGCTTGCGATACACCGAATCGTTTCCTTTTTGTCATGCGTAGATCCTCTCTGAAATGTAATGACAGACTTCCAGTGCTTCATCCTTTGCAACATGTGTTTCTTGGTAATCAAAAATCGAATGTGGCGTGGCATCTTCCGAATCAATTTCGGCAAAGACAATGCGTTGACTTAATTTAACCGGCATCATGTATTTCCCAATCGCCGTGTTATCTTGCAAACTTTTCAAAATATCTTTATGCAAGCGCGTTTGTTTAAACATGTTCGGCAAAATACCGATTAACTTTAACGGACGGCTTTTTTCACGTGCGAGCGATTCCTGCATCCAAAGCTGCAACATGCCATAAATCCCTTGCACCGGTTGTTCTTCCATCACTGAAGGGATCACAATATGCGTCGCGGCTTTAATCACACCGACCGTTAACGGGCCTTTAGAAGGTGCGGTATCAATCACCACAGAATCATAGGTTGCTTGAACATCAGGTGAACTTAAAAAATTAGTTAATTGTTTGTGTACTTTATCGACAACTTCTGACCTTCTGACTGATTCTGCAGCAAGTAATTTTTCTGCGTGCCCGGGTGCAATATCCAAATGCTCAATGTAGGTGGGATAAGGCACCACACCTTGCCCATAAAAAATTTCTGCAATACTGCTGCGCCCATCCCAATCCGCATCATCTGGATCAGTCCCATTGTAATCCGGGTGAATAGGAGGCATTAATCCTTCGGGTGATGCAGGATCGATTTCCATTTTGAGATATTGATGAGAGAAATTACACTGTGGATCAAAATCAATGGCAAGCGTGGGAACACGCTTCACTTTGCTTAAATACTCCGCCATCGTGCGACTACACGTGGTTTTCCCGACGCCACCTTTGTTGTTTAAAAAGGCAATTACTTTCATATCCTAGCTCCTTGGTTGTATTACCTTGTGCCTTACTATATCATCCAACTAGTGTCATGATAAATAAGTTAAATAAAGAAAAACAGCGCTATCATGTTGTGTTTTTGTTTTTCTTTAGTTTATCTTTTGTTTAGGCAGCTATAACAAGATGATTAATAAGAGAAAAAGCCTGAAAAATGTGACATCTATGGGAAAAATAGTGACGTCTTTGGGATTTTTGGTGACGTCTTTGGGATAAAACGTGACGGATATGGGATGAACTGTGACGGATATGGGATTAGAAAAAAAAGCGCGCGTGCATGAATTAAAAAAACATGCCGCGACGATTCATTGCTCGAATACCTTGAGCTTATTACAACGCAAAATTAGCAACGCGCTGCTTTATCATGCCTACAGTGAACTGTTGCAGAAAGAAGAGCACGAGATCACCATCAAAGAATTGTGCAAATTGATTTCGTACCACGGCAATAATCACGCCGCCATCAAAGATGCTCTCAAAGGTTTATTATCCACGGTGATAGAGTGGAATGTGGTCAACGATGTGACGGGTCTGGAAGATTGGACCGCGAGTTCGATTTTGGCCAGTGTCAGTTTAAAAGGACCACTGTGTTATTTTGCGTATTCACCGCGCATGAAACAGTTACTGCATTCGCCGACCATGTTCGGCAAAATTAATTTATTCATTCAATCGCGCTTTAAATCAAGTTACGGCCTTGCGCTTTACGAAAATTGTATTCGTTATCGCGGTCTTGGATTTACCAAATGGTTTGATATGGAAACGTTTCGCAAATTAATGGGCGTGCCACCCGATAAATACACGATATTTCGTGATTTTAAACGTCGCGTGCTGGATAAATCCGTGGAAGAGGTGAACACCTATTCAGATTTATTTGTCGAGCCGGAAGTAGGGCGTGAAGGTAAACAGGTGGTGAAAGTGCGTTTTAGTTTAAAAGAGCGCGCTAAAAAAGTGCGTTTAGGCACCCCAAACGCGGCCGATGAACTGATGCTGCGCTTGATGAAAACGTATGGGCTCGCAACTGATCAAGCAAAGCAAGCGATTCAAGAATATGGTGAGCAATATGTTCAAGACAAAATCGCCATCATTGAAGTCTCGAATAATTATCAACAAGGCAAAGTGCATAATCTGGCGGCTTATTTTTTAAGTGCACTGAAAAATGATTATCAGCTACCAAAGACCAGTCAGGAAAAAATCATCGAGTATGCAATCGAGGAGAGGGTGGCGGCCACTGAGCGCAAAAAATTAGAGTCTCTGGTGAAAAAAATTCGTCGGGCGTATTTATCCTACCGTGAACAAATCATCGATCAGAGCCTGCAACAGTTGGATGTGATGGAATACTCGCAGCTGATGCATGATTTTCGCGAGAGTTCGGCGGACGCGATTCGCACGCTGCTGAAATTACAACGCAGAAAATACACGCAAGACACCGTGATTGAGGCGCCACAAATCAAAGCGCTGCTCAGACAATTTGTTTTGAAAAAATTGCCGGGGCTGTTAAAAAATCTGGTCACGCTTGAAAAATTTATTGAAGATTTACCAGAAAAAAGCCGTCTTGCGTGGCAAGAATTTAAAAAACTTCAACCCGAACATGAGTTATTGGTCTCATGACAGTGCGGGAAAACCCTTAATGAATTTTAAAAATTTGCAAAAAATTTTCTGATTTTTGTTGCGCGCACACTCAAACTATTCACAAACCAAAATAAAGGTATATAATGAAATTGTCCGAGCAATCGGATTATCTTTCAACTTTCTTAGGAGACACGATCATGGCTACCAAGAAAAAATCCAGCGCGAAAAAAAAGAAGAAGTAATTCAACTAAAAGCGGGGGATTTGTTGAAAATCCCCCGCTTTTTTTTATGCGAAAATTTTTTTATCTTAAGAAACAGCACGTACTAGAGCGAATCAGTAATCATTCACCCATCCACCAAAGTGTCATGCCAGTGTGCTTTTCACTCACCGTCATTGCGAGCGAAGCAATCCAGCGGTTTTTCCTCCTGGATTGCTTCGCTTCGCTCGCAATGACGGTGGTAGGTAACGGACAGAAGTGAAAAAAACGCTGCCATGACAATAACTCAATTATTTCGGGGCTTTTTTCTTGTTTTGTACTTCTGCTTTATTCACGTTTTCGAGTGTCGGTTGAGAGGCTGAGGTCCTGTGAGCATACATCGCTGGAGGCTGACTGACTTTCACAGTATCTCCTTCTATCTTTAATTGAGCAGCGGTGGCGCTCGGAATTTTAATCGCATGAGTTAACTGATTGCCAACCAGATTAATCGCTAGCTTGTTTTCCAATCCACGTAAGCCATTTTCTCGCAAATGCTCGATGAAAGATGCATTTTGCTTAGCATAAGCTAATCGTATTTGATCCAAGTGTTTCACTAGTGAAGGGGGTAAATTAAAATTTTCCCGATGAGTCATGTTAAAAGGTTTGACTGATTGCGGGTCAAGGTCAAAGTTATATTGCAGAATGGCTTTCACTTCATGTAACAAATGATCAAGGGTTTCTTGGTTTTGCAGTGACATCAACACAGCTTGCTGTTCTTTAGGTTTTCCAGTGATAAGTTGCTCTTGTAAATTTGGATGCTGAGCAATGATCTGTGCTGCTGTTGCCGATGTATGCTTAAGAGGTTCTTTCGGCATGTATAACTCCACGTCTTGATCATTGATCTTAACCACCAATTTGGGTCCTATGTGCGCGCGAATTTGATTGCTGATATGATTCATCAATTGTTGATGATGAACGGCAAGTTGAGTATCTGACATCTCTTCTTGTGATAAAAATAACAAAGCGTTTTCTTCTATGTTCAGAAGTATAAGCGCCGGAGGTTTCGTCGTCGATAATGCCTGTTTACTCGGTGCTTCCAACTTTGCAATTAACTGTTGACGAGCAAGTGCTCGTTGATCAGCCATCTGTGCCGCTTTATTTTCGTAATCGGCTAATTCGACTTCACGCATCGTCGCTACAATAAAAGCAATAAACGCCTCACGAAACTCTTCACGACGTATTGCGGCTTCCAACTCACGTTCTCTATACAACTTTGCAACCCAACTATTAGGGTCTTTCAGTAATTCAACAATATCAGCGCCTGAAAGTGGTAACCCTCGCGTATTTTTCTCTGTCGCAGTTAACTCGTTTTTTCGCTGCATAGTCGACCTATAACAACGTTGGTATAGTATATAAATTATACTAGAAATTGGATTCGTTTGTAGGATCAGCATGTCGCAGCAATGCGTAATTCATTGATTTTTTCGTGCCCGTGCCCGAGCACGAAAAAATCATCTATTGGTTTTTAATATTACCATCTTCAAGTAGTCTGTTTCCGGAATCGCAATATGCACCGGATGATCTGGGGCTTGATGGCCTCGCTCTAAGATTTGTAAACTCACGCCAGTACGCAAACCGGCACGGCGGATTGCTTGGATCAATTCATCATAGCTTATGTGCATGGAGCAAGAGCATGAAATCAAAATGCCATTGGGTGACAGCAATTTAAGGGCGGCTTCGTTGATGCGCTGATAAGCGATAAAACCTTCTTTTTTATCTTTGAGTTTTTTCACAAACGCGGGTGGATCGAGGATGATGACATCAAATTTTTCTTGTTGCTGATGCAGATTTTTTAACGCGACAAACGCATCTTCACACTGGATTTTTACTTTTTCTCCGACCTGATTTAATTCGGCATTTTTTGCAATCCAATTTAATGAAAGAGGGGAGCTGTCTACACACAGCACTTCACGCGCACCCCATGTTGCCGCTTGAATTCCCCAGGCGCCGAGATAACTGAAAACATCTAACACGCGTTGTCCTTGCACATAATCTTTCAAACGTGCGCGATTCAAACGATGATCGTAAAACCATCCGGTTTTTTGTCCCGCGAGCAAAGGTGCATTGAATAATACGCCATTTTCTTCGAGCGTGATTTCTGCAGGTGGCTGACCAAAACCGGCGTTGACATAATTTTTTAAGCCTTCATGTGTGCGTGCGAGACTGTCGTTACGCAACAAAATAGCGTCGGTGTCAGGGAGTAATTCACGCAATGCAGAGATAATATTCTCGATCTGTAACTCCATCCCGAGCGTCGTAATTTGTAATACCAGCGTTTGAGCGTAACGATCGATGACCACTCCTGGGAGACCGTCACTTTCACCGAACACTAAACGATAATACGGTTTAGCATACAGTCGTGCACGTAAAGCCAGCGCGGTTTGTAATTGCTGATAAAAAAAATCATGGTTGAGACGCGTTGTGACGTCACGGCTAAACAAGCGCGCTGAAATCAGCGATTGTGGATTGATATAAGCAACACCCAATGGAGTTTGATTGGCCGCAATCACTTCCACTTCACTGCCCGGTGTAAATTGTTTTAGTGGTGTTTTTGCCGTATCGATTTCATTGCTGTAAACCCATACGTGTCCTGCGACCAGACGCCGCTCTTCATTTTTCTTCAGTTGTAAGCGTGGGAGTTGCATAGTGACCTAATAAAATTTTCAGAGTGGGGTAGAGTAAAGCAAATCAAACATCTTTGCCATAAATGTCCGGACGAAAATTCACCGCGCCATCATCATCGACCCAGGCGGTAATGTAGGTGATGAGAATCGGCGTCACACGGAAGGCTTTGACATATTTGGTTTTTCCCGTGAGCAAAATTTCTTGCAGATGATCTTCACTCCAATCAGGATTATCACGCATGAGATAATCCACCAAGGCAAATGCATTTTCCAGTCGTATACAACCATGACTTAAATCACGCGTATCTTGGTTAAATAATTCTTTGGCCGGCGTATCATGCAAATAAATATTCTGCGAATTATCAAATTCAAACTTCACCAATCCCAGCGAATTATCATCGCCCGGATCTTGACGAAAAAAATAAGGAAAACCATTTTCTCGCATCGAATACCAATCAATCTCATTTGGATTAATCGGTTCTGCATCGGATTCTTGACTATGAAAAATTTGGATACGATTTTCTTCGAGATAATTTGGATTTTCGATAATCTTATTCACCATTTCTTTGTTGGCGATGCTCTCGGGCACATTCCACGGTGGATTAAAAACCATGCGGATCACTTTTGATTGTAATTCCGGTGTGGGCCATTCCGGTTTACCGACAATCGCTTTCATCGACAAAATTTCCTGATTATCTTCATACACCGTGAGACGATAATCAGGGACATTCACGATGATAAATCGATTGCCGAGATTTGGTGACAAATTCGCCCAGCGTTGCATATTAATTTGAATTTGTTTGATGCGCACTTCTGCGGGCACATTTAATTCATCTAATGTCGCTTGACCGACAATTCCATCTGCTTTCAAACCATTGCGTTGCTGGAATCCTTTCACTGCTTCCATCAACTCGCCATCGAAAATATCACTGTCGGTATCGTCCGCAAGTAATTCATTGGTTGCACTTAATCGTTCACGCAATAACAGAATTTTGGCGCCCTTCATGCCAGGTTTGAGTAAGTGACGAGTTTGAATAATCGGCCAGGGATGCATAATTGCGTTTTGATAAATCGGTAAAGCGTCACGCAGTTTCTGATAATTTTTTTCTGCAATCGAATCATTTTCGTGCGCGAGATAAGCTGGGGTGATGGTGGTGATATTGGTATCCGCATAAAACGGATTCGCGTTTGCGCTCGAAACCGCGAGCAACAAACACGCGATTAACCATCCTCGCAGATTCCTCATGACTAACTCCTTAATTCATGATTAAGCAGTAGTCCCTTTGCATGTTGGCTTTCGCCCTGTCCATGTGGAATCGTTATTATTTCTTGTATTTTAGCACGAAGAGTGCCATCCAAGAAAAAAGCTATTTAGGCTATTTAGTGACATATTTCGTCACATCAAACACACCGGTGTGGTCAATGATGGCTGAGTCTTAAGGAAATCTCACTTGAGCAAATAAGCATCATTAATAAGCTGGGCTTGGACTGACAGTCGGTGTTTCTTTTACAGCGGCCATTTCTTTTAATTCTTGCATCAATTTTGTCGTAAATTCAGTTTTGCCTTTAGCTCTTTCATATTGTTTATTTAAGGTGTCTAAAATTTTAGTTTTTGAAGATTGAGTTCTTATTCGTTCGTCGATGACCTGTTGCAACAGTAGCTTAACTCTCGATGGAGTGAGCGGTTCATTGGGTTTCCATTCAATCACTTTTGTGGGTTGGGGAGGAGGAGTTGGCGGAGTGGGTGGGATGGGTTGGGATGACGAAAGCGGGTCAGGAGGTACGGCGGCATCACCAGATTTTAATTCAGGTTCTTGGATTTTTGGCAGAGACGATGGTTTTTCATTGGGTGTGTTGGTGCCTGATTTCGCTTCCGTTGCCGCAACGGTTGCCGTCGAATGAGTTGTTTGCGATTGTGTTGCGACCGACGTGGGTGTCGGTGTCGGTTGAACTGCAGAAGCAAGCGCCAATAGAATTCCACTGGTAGAATCTTTTTCGGTAGCAAATTTTTTGTCTTCCAGCGCTTTTGTGTCAATGAGTTTGATCGTGGATTCAAGCAATGCGATTTGCATTTTAGAAGAAGATAAACGCGTTGTCAGTTCATCTTTTATATTGGTGTGCTCAACTTTTTCAAGATTTTCCTCAGCAGTGGGGATCAGGCGGTTAAGTTTGTCAATTTCCTCTTTAAATGCCAAAAAATCTTTTTCGACGATGTTTTTTGCGGCGAGTGTCTCTTGGTTATCTGCTTTGTAATCGACAATCGTAGGATAACTGGTTTTTATGCGCGTTATTTCACTATTCAGGTGCTCAATATTTTTTTCAACCTTAGCTTTAATATCTTTATTTTCACTCTCTTCTAATACTAATAATTTATTATGCTTTATCGCAAACATTTCCGGAAATTGCGGGTCCCAAGTGATGGGAAGCGAGTCGATGGGCCGATAACTATAGGCAAGAAAGTTGCTGGGAAACTCAAAATGAAAACGAGTTGTTTCATCAATGTAATTTGCCGCCCCAGGAATGATACTTACAATTTTATATAAAGCATTACTCGTCGTCAGTGCTCCAAAATGTTTTGTATTTAAACGATCAACTCTTAACTTTAATATAAAATGACGTTCTCCTAAATAAACCAAATTCCTCAGAGTTTCATGCACGTCAGTTTCACTTTTTTTTATGGTAGCAAGAGCGGTTTTAAAATTACTTTTCTCGGCGGAGGCTTTGTTGCGCCGGGTCACTAATTCTGTTTGTAACTGATCCAGTTGTTGTTTGAATTCAGCCAGTCGAGTGTGTTTTATCTCGCGTAAAAATTCCGTACGGATGAGATGATAAATTTCAGATAAAAAAGAAGTAGACAGCAACATTCGATCGGATTGATTGGTATCGGCATCGCGACCTAATTTGATGAGCAGTGTTATCCATTTTTCAACATTTTCATTCATCTGTGCAGCAGTAATTTCACCGCGCATTTCATTCGCGCGTTGAATATTTTCTGCGCTTCTGAAGTAGTGATGTTCTCGTGAGGTGATATAAATATCGATATAATGATGCGCTAAATTTATTTTCTCCTCCGATATAATTTTACCGGTTGGTTTAGCAATTGTAATATCCGCTGATTTATCTTTTGCTTGATTGAGTGCGTCGTGATCGGATTTTTTTTCTTCAGGCGAATGTGTCTCAGTCTCATCACTTTGTGTTTTTGGCGAAGAAATTGGCAATGATGATAAAACAGCGACTGGTCTTTCTAAATACTCCGCAAATTTCGAATCTTTAATATAAAGATCCCAATAAATGACGCGAAAAATATCTTGTACCACAATAGGAATGTTGGGGTTGATTTCATACGGATTTAAAGGGTCTCTAAAATATTCATACCCAAGTTTGAAACCACCTATATCACTATTAGGAAAAATTTGCTGAATTTCTTTTAAATCTAAGGCAAATAATAATTTTAAATCGCCTAAGGCAATAATATGACGCAATTTGTCGTTAAGATTTTTTTCAAAACCTTTAATAGCCTCTTTTGACATACTATATTTTGATTGCTCATATTCTCTTTCTCGTTTGTAATATTCAGTATATTCAATTTTGATTTTCTCTTTCAATGCAGCTGGGGCGACAGAAAGGCGAATTTCCAGCGCATTACGATAAAGCACTTTGGTATAATCAGAGCTTTCGTAACCATAAATTTGATTTTCATGGGCCCGATCAACATACTTTAAAGCGATATTCAACCAGACTTCGTCAGACGTTTTCTCCGTCGTAAAATTTACGTCTGTACGACACTCGGTGAGTGAGATGCTTTTCTTTTTTGTGTCATTTAAATATTTTTGGATGGTCCATTGCTGTTCTTCTTCTTGTTTTTTTTTGTCTAAATAGGCGTCGAAGAGTAGGTTTAGTCTTTGCGATAAACCGGGCAATGGCATTGTAAACCTCCCTGTAATTAAAAAATTATTCTTCTGTGAAGATCCTAACCAATTTTCCTTAAGGAAGTCTTAAAACGTATTGACTCATTTACAGGTGACGGCTAACCTGTTACGCACTTCGCATGGAGAGCAGTCAATGAAAATAATTGCGGAATTTAAAATTCCTTATTACCAATATTTAAATGAACAAAGCGAGTTAAGCGCGGATGCGCCCGAGTTTGCACACGATCCAGAAATTTTACTTCATCTCTATCGACAAATGGTATTAAGTCGTACGTTTGATACCAAAGCCATTGCATTGCAACGCACCGGAAAAATGGGCACCTATCCATCCACACGCGGACAAGAAGCGGTATTTGTTGGTATGGGCGATGCGATTCCTCAAGATGATATTTATGTGCCGTATTATCGCGATGTCGCGACATTAACACTACGCGGTGTCAAAGCGGTCGACATTTTGCTCTACTGGGGTGGCGATGAACGCGGCAATGAATATTCAAATCCGAATTTCAATTTTCCGTATGCTGTACCCATCGGTACACAAGTCTTGCACGCCGTCGGTGCGGCAACCGCCTTAAAAATTCGTCAAGAAAAAAAAGCGGTTGTGTGTGTGTGTGGTGATGGTGGCACCTCCGAAGGTGATTTTTATGAAGCCATGAATGTCGCGGGTGTGTGGAAATTACCGGTCGTTTTTGTCGTGAGTAACAATCAATGGGCGATTTCCGTGCCGCGTAGCGCGCAGACCGCCGCAAAAACGATTGCGCAAAAAGCCATTGCGGCCGGATTTGACGGTGAGCAAGTGGATGGTAATGATATCATTGCTGTTCGCGCGCGCGTGGCGGCAGCCGCAAAACTTGCGCGCGAGAAAAATGAGCCGACCTTGTTGGAAATGGTGTGTTATCGACAACATGATCACACGACTGCTGATGATGCCAGTCGTTATGAACCAAAAAATAATCGGGATGATGAATGGAAAAAAGAACCGATTGGTCGTTTGCGTCGCTATTTAGAAAATATCAATCAATGGTCAGAACAACAAGAAAAGGAATTATTAACCGCATGCAGCGCTGACGTTGAAAAAATGGTAGAAGAATATTTGGCGATTGCGCCGGCCGAACCGATTTCCATGTTTGATCATTTATATGAAACTTTACCGGATATTTATCTGGAACAGCGTGACATGTTAAAAAATCAAGGAGTGTAAGATGGCAGAAATTACGCTGGTTGAGGCGATCAATCAAGCATTGGCCTATGAAATGAATGTCGATCCCACGGTTGTCGTCCTCGGTGAAGATATTGCAAAAAATGGTGGCGTGTTTCGCGCAACCGTTGGTTTGCTCGATAAATTTGGTCCAGAGCGCGTACGCGATACACCGCTCGCCGAGTCCATGATTGGTGGATTGGCGATTGGTATGGCAATCGAAGGATTAAAACCGGTTGCCGAATTTCAATTCATGGGTTTCATTTATCCGGCGCTCGATCAAATTATTAATCATGCGTCGCGCATTCGTAATCGCACGCGCGGCAAAATGAGTTGCCCATTAGTGTTTCGCACGCCGTATGGTTGCGGCATTCGTGCGCCTGAGCATCATTCCGAAAGTACTGAAGCTTTATTCGCCCACATTCCTGGTTTGCGTGTGGTGATGCCCTCATCACCTGCGCGTGCATACGGTTTATTACTCGCATCGATTCGCAATCCAGATCCTGTTGTATTTCTTGAGCCCTCCCGACTTTATCGTTGGGCAAAACAAGTCGTACCGGATAATGGCAAAGCATTGCCACTCGATGTTTGTTTTACGTTACGCGTCGGTGAGGATGTCACGTTAGTCACTTGGGGATCGTTAGTGAAAGAAACATTAAGTGCCGCAGAAAAATTGGCAGAATCTGGCATCACAGCGGAAGTCATCGATCTTGCGACCATCAAACCATTGGATATCGACACGATTTTAGCTTCAGTTGAAAAAACCGGACGCTGTGTGATTGTGCATGAAGCTGCACGCACTTGTGGTGTTGGAGCTGAAATTTCCGCACAATTGGCCGAGCGCGGTTTAATGTTTTTAAAAGCACCGGTGCAACGTGTGACAGGCTATGACACGATTGTGCCTTATGCACGACTAGAAAAATTTTATTTACCGAATGAAAATCAGATTATCGAAGCAGTACAACATGTAATGGAGTTCGCATGAAAATATTTCATTTACCCGATTTGGGCGAAGGATTGGCTGAGGCAGAAATTCATGAGTGGTATGTTAAAGAAGGCGATGTCGTCAAAGTCGATCAACCGATGGTGAGCATGGAAACTGCTAAAGCGGTGGTGGATGTGCCAGCACCGCAAGCCGGCAAAATTGTAAAATTATACGGAAAAAAAGGTGACATCATTCAAACGCACGCGCCTTTGGTTGAATTCGAAGGAAAAGATCAAGGCACGGTGGTGGGAAGTTTAGAAGAAAGCACCACACTGCTGGATGAAGGCGATATTATTATTGGCTCTGCGAAAAAAACTTCATCCGCCATCAAAGCGATGCCAGCAGTGCGCGCATTAGCAAAACAATTGAATGTGGATTTGAATACGGTGACACCGAGTGGCGCTCAGGGACAAATTACAATTGATGATGTGAAAAATGCAGGAAGCTCTAAAACAAAATTAGCCGGTCCCGTGGAAGCATTGCATGGGGTGCGACGCGCAATGGCGGCCATCATGACGCAATCGCATCAAGAAGTGGTGCCTGTCACTATTATTGATGATGCGGATGTGACTGATGCGACGACCGATTTTTCTATCCGATTATTAAAAGCCATGGTGGCCGGTATTAAAACCGAGCCGTCATTAAATGCATGGTTTGATGGTAAAAATAAAGAGCGTTGCTTACATACGGAGATTAATATTGGTTTGGCCATGGATACGGAAGAAGGATTATTTGTCCCGGTATTAAAAAATGTGGCCGAGCTGTCCGCGGAAAAATTACGCGCCACCATCGATGAGTTTAAAAAATCCGTTCGTGCGCGTTCCATTGCACCGAGTGATTTGCAAGGGGCGACCATTACACTTTCCAATTTTGGCACCATTGCAGGGCGTTATGCTACACCCATCATTGTGCCACCGATGGTCGCGATTTTAGGCTGTGGAAAAATGCGCGATGAAGTGCGCGTGCTAAATGGCAAGATGGTGATTCGTCGCATCGCACCGTTATCGCTGACGTTTGATCATCGTGCAGTGACGGGTGGAGAAGCAACACGATTTTTGGCGACGGTGATTAAAGAACTCGAAGCTAAATAATCGGAAATTAATACAAGGACGTTTATGACAACTTTACTCGATTTTCATCTGGGTGAAACCACTGACATGATGCGCCAATCGGTGCGTGATTTTGCGCAGAGTGAAATCGCGCCGTTGGCGGCTGAGTTAGATCACACCAATCAATTCCCAAAAGCACTGTGGAAAAAAATGGGGAGTCTGGGATTATTAGGCATGACCGTCGAAGAAAAATTTGGCGGATCCGCGCTCGGTTATTTGCAACATGTCATCGCAATGGAAGAAATTAGTCGTGTGTCAGCGGCTGTCGGTTTGAGTTATGGTGCGCATTCGAATCTGTGCGTGAATCAAATTCATTTGAATGGGACTGATGCGCAAAAGAAAAAATATTTACCCAAATTATGCAGTGGCGAACATGTCGGTGCGCTCGCGATGAGTGAAGTGAATGCCGGTTCTGATGTCATGAGTTTGCAATTACGCGCAGAAAAAAAAGATCGTCAATATATTTTGAATGGGACAAAAATGTGGATCACCAATGGTCCGGATGCAGATGTGTTAATCGTGTATGCGCGCACGGATAAAACGTCTGAAAAAGGCATCACCGCATTTATCGTTGAAAAAAATTTTCCCGGATTTTCCGCCGCACAAAAACTCGATAAATTGGGTATGCGTGGTTCAAATACGTGTGAATTAGTTTTTGAAAATTGCGCGCTCCCTGAAGAAAATATTTTAGGTGAAGTCAATCAGGGCACTAAAGTGTTAATGAAAGGATTGGACATTGAACGCTTAATTTTAGCGGCAGGGCCGGTTGGTATCATGCAAGCGTGTTTAGATGTGGTGTTGCCGTATGTGCACGCGCGCAAACAATTCGGTCAAGCGATTGGCGAATTTCAATTAATTCAGGCAAAACTTGCAGATATGTATGTGGCGTTAAGTTCATCGCGTGCGTATTTATATGCAGTCGCAGCAGCCGCTGACCGCGGGCAGGTGATGCGTAAGGATTCAGCGGGCATTATTTTATATACCTCAGAAAAAGCTACCTGGATGGCATTGCAAGCGATTCAATGTTTAGGCGGCAATGGTTATATTAATGAATTTCCCACCGGACGATTTTTGCGGGATGCGAAACTTTATGAAATTGGCGCAGGCACCTCTGAAATTCGCCGCATTTTAATTGGCAGAGAACTTTTTGCTGAAACACATTAATGGATGAATTACCGTGACAGTCATACAAACTCAACTCAATACCAACACCGACATTTTTCGCCGCAACACGGAAGTCATGCAACAACAGGTGCAAGATTTAAAACAAAAATTAGCGCACAGTTATCAAGGTGGCAATGAAACGGCGCGTGCGCGTCATCGCGAGCACGGAAAATTATTACCGCGTGATCGCATTCAATTATTATTGGATTCAGGCTCTGATTTTTTAGAATTATCTGCATTAGCGGGTTTTGAATTATATGAAGATGAAATTCCCGCGGCCGGCATTATTACTGGCGTGGGACGCATTCAAAATGTGGAATGCATGTTGATTGTGAATGATGCGACCGTGAAAGGTGGCACGTATTATCCGATCACCGTCAAAAAACATTTGCGTGCACAAAAAATTGCGCAAGAAAATCGTTTGCCGTGTATTTATCTCGTCGATTCCGGCGGCGCATTTTTACCAAAACAAGATGAAGTATTTCCCGATATCGATCACTTCGGACGAATTTTCTTTAATCAAGCGAATATGTCCGCACTCGGCATTCCGCAAATTGCAGCGGTCATGGGATCGTGCACCGCAGGTGGCGCGTATGTGCCGGCGATGGCAGATGAATCGATTATGGTGCGCAATCAAGCCACGATTTTTTTGGCAGGCCCACCTTTGGTAAAAGCGGCGACCGGTGAAGTGGTGACGGCTGAAGCGTTGGGTGGTGCGGATGTGCATTGTCGTATTTCAGGGGTATCTGATCATTATGCCAATAACGATGAGCATGCATTAAAACTCGTGCGCCGGATTGTCGCCAATTTAAATTATCAGAAAAAAAATCAATTATTATTACGCGAACCGCAAGAACCTCAGTTAAATCCAGAAGATTTATACGGCATCATTCCATCCGATGCGCGCTATCCGTTTGATATACGTGAAGTGATTGGACGCATTGTGGATGCGTCTGAGTTTGATGAATTCAAAGCGCAATACGGTAAAACATTGGTATGCGGTTTTGCGCATTTGTATGGGATGCCGATCGGCATTATCGCCAACAATGGAATTTTATTTTCTGAATCGGCATTGAAGGGCACACATTTTATTGAGCTCTGCACCAAGCGCAATATTCCGTTAATTTTCTTGCAAAATATCACCGGATTTATGGTGGGCAGTAAATATGAATCGGAAGGTATTGCGAAACATGGGGCGAAATTAGTGACGGCCGTCGCATGTGCTCGCGTGCCAAAATTAACGGTCATTATCGGTGGAAGTTATGGTGCCGGTAATTATGCCATGTGTGGTCGTGCGTATGATCCACGATTTTTATGGATGTGGCCGAATGCCAAAATTGCCGTCATGGGTGGCGAACAAGCCGCAAATGTGTTGGCGCAAGTGATGCGCGAAAAGCAAGAACGTCTCGGGAAAAAGTGGGATACAACTCTTGAAGAAAAAATTAAATCACCCATACTCG
Source organism: uncultured Coxiellaceae bacterium (assembly GCA_964578975.1). GTDB lineage: Bacteria > Pseudomonadota > Gammaproteobacteria > DSM-16500 > DSM-16500 > CAYRUP01. The sequence goes on along the minus strand of CAZOFA010000010.1, from coordinate 10,674 downwards.
CGCAATATGTTAAACAAAGTCATGCCTATTATTCCAGCGCGCGCGTGTGGGATGATGGTATCATTGATCCAATGGATACACGGAAAATATTAGGTTTAAGTTTGTCTGCCACATTAAATGCACCCATTTTACCAACCGAATTTGGTTTATTTAGGATGTAGATGTATGCCAAATCAAGCAAACATTTTAGTGACGAAACCGTTTGAAAAAATTTGTTTAGTCACATTAAATCGACTCGACAAATGCAATGCGTTAAACGGTGATTTAATTCAAGAGTGGATTGAAGCATTACTAAAAATTTCACAAGATAAAAATATTGCGGTCGTGATTTTTAATGGCAATGGCGAACATTTTTGTGCAGGTGCGGACATTGCGTGGATGAAAACCATGGCTGAGCGTAGTCATGATGAAAATGTGCAGGATGCGCGACAATTAGCGACGTTATTAAAATTAATTTATGATTTTCCCAAACCGACCATTGGATTGGTGCAAGGTGCGTGTATGGGTGGTGGGATTGGTGTGATTGCTTGTTGCGATATGGTGATTGCGGCGGAAAATTCAATTTTTTGTTTTTCAGAAGCAAAAATTGGCTTAACACCGTCAGTGATTAGTCCCTATGTGCTTTCGGTAATGGGCGAACGCATGGCGCGCTATTATTTTTTAACCGCAGAAAAATTTGATGCGAAGAAGGCATTGCAATATCAATTAGTGCAAAGCACCGTGCAACTGGAAAAATTATTTGAAACAGGTTTAACGCTTGCGCATACGCTGTTGCAAAACAGTCCCAATGCATTGTATGAAGCAAAAAAAATAATTAAAGCGGTGGTAAAGCAGCCGATTACGGAAGAACTCAGTCAGATGACGGCAGAACATTTAGCAACGCTGCGTGCTTCGAAAGATGCAAAGGAAGGATTGAAAGCGTTTTTAGAAAAACGGTTGCCTATTTGGTAACCCTTCCCCTTCGAGACGCGGGGGGGGGGGGGGGGGGCGGGGGGGGGGGGTTGTGGGAATAGCAGAAACGCCCGCCC
>CAZOFA010000010.1:0-9636 GCA_964578975.1 uncultured Coxiellaceae bacterium | reverse complement strand
GCTCCTCAGGGTGATCGGGATTTTGAAAACTCCGATCACCCTGAGGAGCGCGCAGCGCGTCTCGAAGGGGGAAGGAAGAGTATGTAATATGAGGTTTTAACATGACACTACCAAAATCCGTCAAACTCGTTGAAGTCGGTCCGCGGGATGGTTTGCAGAATGAAAAAAAAATTATTCCGACGGCAGTCAAAATTGATTTAATTCAGCGTTTGGCGCAGTGTGGATTAAAAGCGATTGAAGCCACGAGTTTTGTTTCGCCGAAATGGATTCCACAATTAGCTGATCATCGTGAAGTTTATGAGGGAATAACAAAAAAAGAAAATATTTCTTATCCGGTATTAGTTCCCAATCTAAAAGGTTTAGAAAATGCAATCGCGGTCGGTGTGGAAGAAGTGGCGGTATTTACCACACCCTCTGAGACATTTTGTCAACGCAACATCAATTGCACGGTCAAAGAAAGTTTACAAACGATTGCGGAAATTAATGCTGTCGCGCGCGCGCATAAAATTCGCGTACGCGGATATTTATCGTGTGTGCTGGGCTGTCCCTATGAAGGTGACATTGCACCGAATGCGGTGACCGCGCTTGCTGAACAATTAATTCAACTGGGTTGTTACGAAATTTCTCTCGGCGATACCATCGGCGTTGGTACAGCAGGCAGCGCTAAAAAATTACTCGAGACAATTTTAAAAAAAATTTCAGCAGAAAAATTAGCGGTGCATTTTCACGATACGTACGGACAAGCGTTAGCAAATATTTATGTGGCACTGGAGTGTGGAATACATGTGATTGACAGTGCAGTGGCAGGGTTAGGTGGTTGTCCTTATGCGGTTGGTGCTACGGGAAATGTAGCGACAGAAGATGTTCTGTATATGTTAAACGGACTTGGCATTGAAACCGGTGTGGATTTAATGAAATTAATCGAAGTCGGCCAATTTATCGCGCATTATCTCGATGAACCCATGCAATCAAAAGTGAATTTAGCGCTGCGGGCCTCGAAGCAACGAAGCTAAATTGGCTGTTGTGCAGGGTGAGATGGGTATGATGTTTTTGGTCGAAGAAAATAAAGTAGGATCATACTTTCCTTTTTCTACAAAGTCGCAAATGGTATTTCTTGCGCCTTCTCTTTCTTTTCGACGTGCTTTTTTTTCTCTGAGTGTACTTTCAGTATCAAGAATGTATTGCAGATACATCGCACAAAACGCGAAAGGTATGGCTGAAGCGATCACCGCGGGATGCTTGGTTAATTCTTCCTGATCGAACATGGTTTTAGGTAACATCACGAGTGAAATAAATGTTCCCCATCCTGCGTTAAAAAAACAATTTCCCCATATGCTGAGTTTTAGAGGTAATTCCATACAACCTAATTCTGATGGATTTTCTTTTTTTCCCGCTTGTTGTGCACTGATTTCTGTGTGATGCATCGAACCTGCGCCGAGCAGTGAGACGGTACAAAAATTCCCACTCGCATTGATGCCGGAAATCATTTTAATCATCCAACCTGGCATAGAAAAATTAAAATTGAAGATGGGACAAAGCGTATTATCTTGAACGATTTCAAGCAGTTTTACAGTTGCAAACCAAACACCCAGCGAACCCAGCAAGGAACTCCCCATCAAAGTTAAGTAATCATACCATTTGATGTCACGATAACCTTTTTCAATCACCAGTTTTTCAAAATAATCGCGCAGAGCTGCAAGATTATAAAATGAAAATGATAAGTAATTCGCATAAAATAACATAATCATCGCGACATTCAATGCGGCAACTTTTTCGATATTTTCTTCATGGTCACAAGTGCTCGCGTATTCAAAATGCGTCACGTTTTGGAAAAACTTCATTAATGAATACGCACTTAAAATTCCAGCCGAGCCACTGCCAAGTCCATAAAGCGCATGGGTGAATTGAAAAAATAAATACGTTGTTGAATTCAGTGCATTGGTTTCGACACCAGGTCTGCACCACGACGCGTGACGTTCAGGTTGCGCTTCCAATAGATTTTCGTCTAACGGTCTTTGATCACTCAATTTTTTTTTTGCAGAGGCTTTACGAACGATATTCCAAAAGCGGGTATACGTGATCGTGACAACAGTGCTCACCAACCCCACCGTAGCAGTAATCACACCGAGGGTTGATTTGGAGTTGATGGCGGGTATATCCCAATATTCAAGAAAATTAGACACACTGAAAAGCGCACTTCCGCCTCGTGCGATGACAAGTACCACACCGGCACCAATACGGATGCATCGACCAATCATAATAGTTATCGTTTTTAGTTCGTTTTGTATGTGAGCACATTTTAGATGATAGGGTTTATTTTAACAAGGTTACTCATATTTCTTAATCAAAAATATTGGATATAATGCGATAATTGTGCAATAATTAAACAAATAAGTACTATTGAGGAAGTCGTCATGAGACGCTCACATTCCATCTCTGAAGCAGAAGATACTGAAAAATCTAGAGAGTTGCTTTACTTAGTTTTCATTCTTGGAAAATTAGAACAATATAAACGCCGACCGAAAGTGAATGAAATTATTAAAGAACTTAACAAAAGTTTGGATTCTGAAACGAGTAGCGCGGATCGAACTATGAGCATTAATCGTGTACGTAGGTTAATGCACGCACTTTACCTTCAAGAGGCACAGAGAACTTTCGAAAATGAGGGCGGGCGAATTAAAGGTGATTACGAGCTTTGCCAGGCGTTATGCCAGTTTTTATTGTTATTAGCAAAGTACCATCCTTTGAATGCTCTTGAAGCAAATGACCCCATATGTCCAATTACTATGTTGCCTATTGATCCCGATTCAAGATTACTCACGACGTATGGCCGTCAATATGATCGTATAGCGCTCGCGACACACCTTGGGAAAGGAAGCAGACGTGAACCGGTCGCTAATATAGACTTTTCTCTTCATGAGTATGTCTTTCTAAAGTCACGTTGCAACGATCCGAATCGAAAAGAGTTACTTGACCCCGATGAAGCTCTCTTTGAGCAAAAAAACCAAGCCAATTGTTGCAAAACTCTTCTAACAAGATGGGAAGATTGTGTGTCTGAAAATAAGAAAGGGGCATATGCAAGTATGGGATTTTCTTGGATAATCTTTGCTGCAGCCTTGGCTTATAGCTGTGTTGAGGGTTTAATTCCTGGCGGAAGTAACCAAAAGCCATACGATTCTTATTCTTCTTTTGATGATTTCGTTGTAGGAACTATGGATGCCACGCTTCCTTTTATAAGTGCTCCTTTCTGGCTTACGTTAGGCGCTGCATTGCAAATCAGTTTTCGACGCTGTTCTGAGAGAGCCTCGTATGCGTTGTATGGTGAGGATCTCGACATTAACCAGGCCCCTTATTTATTAGAGCTTCTACAAAAAGTAGAATTAGAACTTGTTATTGACGACATTGAAGAAAAAAAAGTCTCGCCTCAAGATGACATTTCACTTCCAGCTGAAGCTGCGCCGCGCGCAGACGCAGTAGCTCAACCATCAGCTCGAAGTAAACCTTCAGCTCCACCTCCGCCTGATGCAACTTCATCTTCACTCACTTCGTCGTCTGCTTTATTTGGTAGCCCACCGCCGACGCCAACATCACAGTCAGCGGAAGCTGATAATTTAAGGCAACCACTTTTGTCTCCTCAAGAAAATAAATTACCAAATGATGAGGTTGTTAAAAAAGTAGAGCGCAGCGGTCCTAAAAAAGGATAGGTCGAAAGTTGCGGAAAACGCTAGATAAATTCAACATGAAAACCACCATACCATCCTGATTTCGCTTCGGGTGCGGGTTTGTCAGTAAAAGTAAAAGAAGGCGTGAGTGTTGCCAGAGGATGAATAGGTTGGGGGCGTGGTATAACCGCACGTTTTTTTAATAAAATCTCATCCCACAGTTTCAGCAAATAATTTGTCGTGATGGTTTCTGTCATCAGTAAACCGCCTTGGGGTGATGAATAATAATTTTTGGCGAGCCAAGGCATTTGCGATTTTGCGTAATAATAATTGAGCGGTGATAATGCGCGTTCACCGATGCTGCCCAACGAATAAATCGTGTTACCCCAAAAAATTTCTATTTGATAATGATTTTTTATTCCCATTTTTTTGTAAATCGCAACTAAATCATGTAATGGTAACCACCAAACCACCGGATGCATGCGCCATTGATTTTTGTCGATGTTAATCAGTGCATCTAATCCAAGTTCGGTTTGCTGACGTGCTTTTTGCCAATTACCATGAAAATCCTCAAGCGCAATTTTATGCATAAACGTGCCATAAAAAACTTGATTGGATTCGACATTGGTGGCGCATCCCAATAAAAAAGCCACTAATTTTGGATTTTGTTGTTCGGGATAAGAATAATGTTCATGTAAATAATCCACGAAAGCGCTAATGAATTTTTCCCAGTGAGAGTCATTGCCATAATGTGTGCCACGAATATAACCGGTTTCAGGATAAGCAGAACCGACTAAGTAAGCATCCATATTATTTTGAATTAATTCTTTTAATTCTTTATTCGGTAATTGCGCGGCGATCTCGTGGGCAATAAACATATGCGTGATAGAGCCCGCTGCATCACTCTGGAAAGAAATAAAAAATGTCATTGCAAATAACAGAGCTTTCCTTAGCACGAAGATTATTTTCCTAAAATACTGTGTTTATAACTATAAGCGAAATACACAACAAAACCAATCACCAGCCAAACGAAATAGCGTATCCAAGTCACAAGTGGCAAATTCAACATGAGATAAAAACAAAATAAAATTCCTAACACTGGCATGAGTGGATGCCAAGGTAACTTGAAAGGTCGTGATAAATGAGGATGCGTGTAACGCAATGCGATGACACCCATACACACCATGACAAATGCACTTAACGTGCCAATATTAACTAATTCTGCGGCTTCATTAATCGGCATTAATCCAGCAACGGTTGCAATCACTGCTCCGCTTAACAGAATAATCAATATCGGCGATTTTGTTTTTGGATGTGTCTTGGCAAAAATTGATGGAAATAAGCCGTCGCGTGAAATCGCTAACATAATGCGTGTTAAACCATAATACATCACCAACATCACTGTGGTTAAACCGGCGATTGCACCCAATGAAATAATGCCAGCCATTTTGGTATAGCCTAAATTTAATATGGCATCCGCGACAGGTGATTTGACGTTGAGTGTGGTGTAAGGAACAATGAGCGTCAGTAAACCGGCGACGATCACATAAATACTCGCGCAAATGACTACCGACAATGTAATCCCAATTGGAATATCCCGATTTGGATTGAGCGTTTCTTCTGCGGCAGTGGAGAGTGCATCAAAACCAATATAAGCAAAAAAAACTAACGCAGCGCCTTGCATAATGCCATTGAAACCAAATGGCAGAAAAGGTTGCCAGTTTTGCCATTGCACATGACTGACGGCCACACTGATAAATAAAGCGATGGTCACTAATTTAATTAATACTGCAATAAAATTTACGCGCGCACTTTGTTTGGTGCCAATACACAGCAAAATAGCCAGTAATGCAATAATTAAAACAGCAGGAAGATTAATGATGCCACCTTCAAATGGATTTTTTAAAAATGCGTTGGGTAAGTGAATTTGTAATGCAATTAATGCATCATTGACGTAACCCGACCAACCGATGGAAACGGTTGAAACGGATAATGCATATTCAAATAATAAATCCCAACCGACAATCCAGGCGATAAATTCACCGAATGCGGTGTAGGTATAATTATACGCGCTGCCACATCCACCCACACTCGTCGTTAATTCTGCATAAGCGAGTGCCGCAAACAGTGACGCGAGTCCGGCAACCACATACGATAAGGTAATGGCGGGCCCTGCACGTGTGGCTGCTGCAACACCGGTTAGCACAAAAACACCGGCACCAATGATGACACCAATCCCGAGTAAGGTTAAATCGGTTGCAGTCAAACAAGGTTTTAGAGAAGATTCTGCATCAATGTCGCCATTGGGAGATTTTTTTCTGAATAAGTTCATATTATCTTCCATGATAGATCGAGTATAATCCCACACTATTTTATTAGAGGAATGGAATCTATGCCATATCAAGTTACGCATTACATTAACGGCCAACGTGTGTCATCAACAGGCCGAACATTAGATATTTATAATCCTGCGACCGGTGAAGTCGTGGGGCAAGTCATGATGGCGGATAAAAAAATCGTGGAACAAGCCATCGCAGCCGCAAAAAATGCGTTTCCTGCCTGGTCTGCGTTAACACCCAGTAAACGCGCACGCATTTTATTTAAATTTAAACTGTTGTTAGAACAAAATCAGGATGCGCTTGCGAAAATTGTCACTGCAGAACACGGAAAAACGTTAGATGATGCACGCGGCTCTGTGCAACGCGGCATTGATGTGGTGGAATTTACTTGTGGCATTCCCAGTCATCTCAAAGGTTGTTTCACCGAAGATGTCGGCACTGACATTGATAGTTATTCGATTCGCCAACCGTTGGGTGTGTGTGTTGGCATTACACCCTTTAATTTTCCCGCCATGATTCCGTTGTGGATGTTTCCCATGGCAATTGCGTGCGGAAATACGTTTGTCTTAAAACCGTCAGAACGCGATCCTTCCTGCGCGCTGCGTTTAGTCGAATTGGCAACAGAGGCCGGTGTGCCTGCCGGTGTGATTAATGTCGTGCAAGGTGATAAAGACATTGTGGAGATGCTACTCACGCACCAAGATGTAAAAGCAGTGAGTTTTGTCGGATCCACTCACGTGGCAGAACATGTGTATAAAACTGCAGTGACGCACGGTAAACGCGCTCAAGCATTTGGTGGTGCAAAAAATCATTGTATCGTGATGCCAGATGCGGATCTTGAGCAAGCAGCGGATGCGATTGTGGGTGCGGCATTTGGTTCAGCGGGCGAACGTTGCATGGCGATTTCAGTGGCGGTGATGGTGGGCGATCAATTAGCGGATGTCATGATTGAAAAAATGAAATCGCGTATTCAGACTTTAAAAATCGGCGCGGGCACTGATCCAAAGGTTGAAATGGGTCCTCTGATCACAGAAGCGCATTGGGAGCGAGTGAAATCTTATATTGATTTAGGTGTGAAAGAAGGCGCGCAATTAATTATTGATGGTCGTGATTTTAAATCCGCAACACACAAAAACGGATTTTATATGGGCGCTTCTTTATTTGATAAAGTGACCCCCTCGATGCGCATTTATCGCGAAGAAATTTTCGGTCCAGTTTTATCAATCGTGCGCGCAACAGATTTTGAAGCGGCGCTGAAATTGGTGAGTGAGCATGAATATGGAAACGGTACCGCGATTTTTACCCGTGATGGTCATATCGCACGAACCTTTGCGACGGAAGTACAAGTCGGCATGGTGGGTATCAATATTCCAATCCCCGTGCCAGTTGCTTACCATAGTTTTGGTGGATGGAAACGCTCATTGTTTGGCGATATTCACATGCACGATTTAGAAGGTGTACGTTTTTACACGAAATTAAAAACCATTACACAACGTTGGTTTACGCACACCATCGGTTCTGATTTTAATATGCCAACTCATTAGAAGGATAAAACGAATGAAAAAAGTATTAGTTGCAATAATCATGTTATTTTTAATGATGCCTGTTTTTGCCGACATGAAAAAAACCGGCGAGCCTGAAAAATGGAATATTGTGCAGCAAACCGATGGATATATCTACATACTTGAACCTAATGATCCTAACAAACGTATCTTTGTTGTAAATGAAAAAACGGAAGACGGAAAACTTTGTGATCGAGTGACAATCATTTGTAATGGTAAAACGAATCATATCGAGAGAAATCACACCTTGACGTGTGTTGGGAATAGGGCTGATATGCTTTCACTTTTTATGGAAAAGAAAGATTTTCATAACGGCGCAAGTGGAACGACTTATTTGGAAAAGAAAACGAGAACATGATTGGTACTTATCGTCATTGCGAGTGTAGCGAAGCAATCCAGGGACAAACCTGGATTGCTTCGCTACGCTCGGAAGGACGAAGAACTTTTCAAAAAAAAGGAATATTTCTATGAAACAAATTTCATTTATTGGTTTAGGTCACATGGGTCATCCCATGGTCTGCAATTTATTAAAAGCGGGATTTAAGGTAAAAGTATTTGATGTGCAACAATCTGCAATGCAATCACTCACAGCGCAAGGTGCAGAGACAGCCAAATCGAAAGCGGAGTGTGCACAAGGTGCAGATGTCATTTTCACCATGCTGCAAACCGGTCAGCAAGTGAAAGATGTTTGCTTGGGACCCGATGGATTATTTGCTCATGCAAAACCGGGCACATTATTTATTGATTGTTCTTCGATTGAAATCACCACGACACGCGAATTACATAAAACGGCGCAAGACATAAATATTGCGATGTTAGATGCACCCGTATCAGGTGGTGTAGCAGGTGCGACCGCTGGCACATTAACATTTATGGTGGGCGGGCGTGAGGAGCATTTTGCTTTAGCCAAACCTTTATTTGAAAAAATGGGAAAAAAAATCGTGCATGCGGGTAAAGCAGGGGATGGGCAAGCCGCGAAAATTTGTAATAATCTCATTTTGGGCATTTCGATGATTGCAGTGTCTGAGGCGTTTACGCTCGGTGAAAAATTAGGACTCGATCCGAAAAAATTTTTTGAAATCAGTTCAAATGCATCAGGCCAGTGTTGGTCAATGACGAGTTATTCGCCCGTGCCAGGACTCGTGCCATCTGCACCTTCGAATCAAGATTATAAGCCCGGATTTATGGCAAAAATGATGTTAAAAGATTTACGCCTCGGTCAACATGCAGCGGAAAGTGTGAACGCATCAGTGCCGCTAGGTGCGCAAGCGGCAGAGTTGTATGCGTTATTTGTCAATCAAGGAAATGGTGAAATGGATTTTTCTGCGATTATAAAAATGTTATAAATTGTTATTCGTGTGAGGATTATTTTAGAAAGGATTTCTATTCATGAGCCAAGCGCACTTATTAAAAGTATCTCGCTTAGAAGGATTAACCGACGGGGTATTTGCCATTGCGATGACGATTTTAGCATTTGATCTTCGTCTGCCCCAAAATCTTTTAGTGGATAACTTGCTCGACGTTGTTATCCATGTCGAATTATTAAAATTGTTTGTATATATCGGCAGTTTTATTGTGCTGGGTACCTTATGGATTGCGATGAATTTTCAACTCGGTTTACTTGAATCGGTGAATAGACCTTATCTTTGGGCAAACGTGTTTTATTTAATGATCATTTGTATCGTGCCATTTTCAGCATCCATGGTGGCCAGATACACGAGTGATCCCATTACGATTTTAATCTTTGCATTTAATTTAATTGCCACGAGCATTGGACAATACATTACTGCGCAAAGCGCGCATAAACATCATTTAAATAAAGCGAATTACGGGCCGGCGATACGCAGCGCCATTTTGCGACGTGTGGCGGTTGGCCCTGTTTTTTATATCTCCGCTTGTTTTCTCGCTTATTGGAATACGAAAATTGCTTTTATCTTTTTGGTGGTTCCACCGATTATTTATTTATTTCCTGGACGGATTGATAGTTTTGATAAATGAATGTTATCCATCACTTCACTTTTGTCATCCTGAACGAAGTGCCCTTCGAGACGCGCTGCGCGCTCCTCAGGGCGA
>CAZOFA010000009.1:0-41321 GCA_964578975.1 uncultured Coxiellaceae bacterium | reverse complement strand
TATTTGATTCCCCCATCTGCCCTTTGGGCATCTTCCCCCTGCGTGGGAAGACATGGCTCAAGCAGAAAATTTTGAATATTGCGGCCAACATATTTAATTTTTGTCAATGAATTACGTAACGCATACAAGGATGAGAACGGTTTTGGCAAATGGTTGCTTAAACTTCCTAATGAATCGGAAATATATAACTCATCCAAGCCGACATACGTAATAAAATTTTTCGTATAATGGCGACGTGATGAAAATGTTCTGTGTAAATGGCTGTTTGGCCGTATGCGCCGCCTGGTAACAAATTAATGTATTTATCAAAATTAGGATCGGTGATTTCAATCACGACGGGAACGCGTCCAGGTTTTTGTGATGTGTTTGCGCTAATCAGTGTGCCAGTAGGGACTACTTGTCCTTCGGCTAAATCAGGGAAAACAAATTTCACTTTTCCAGAAAAAATAGTGCCTGGAATACCATCAAATGTCACTTCTGCATCATCGCCCACTTTTAAACGCAAGAGACTATTTTGGCGAAACCAACCAATATAATATTTTGTTTCTTTGTGAATAAAAATCATGACCGGTCGAATCGGAAATGCGGCAGAGATCATGCCGGGACGAAGGATGACTTGTGTGACATAACCATCGGTCGGTGCGCGCACTGTGGTTTGATCTAATTCATAAACGGCATTTGCATGATCCGCTCTGAGTTGATCGGCGCGTGCGGCTGCGAGTTCTTGATCGCGCACACTGATTGCACCTTTGGGGAGTAATAGATTGGCGCGATTGAGATCAGCTTCCGCGAGTTTTAATTGTGCATTCAACGAATCCACACGATTTTTAAATGGCACGGGATCAATTTGATATAAAATATCGCCGGCTTTTACTTGGGTGTTGTCTCTCACAGGGACACTAATCACGCGGCCAGTAATGGAAGAAACAATGGGAGTCGTCACAAAATATTGACGACTAATTTCTGAGTAGGGATGGTTGTAATTCATTACAACTAGTAACAGACCAATTAGCACAATGCCGCCGAGTGCCGCGGTCGGAACACTCCATTTGTTTAATGGAATTTTGAAAATTTTAAAAATGGCTACGCAAATTGCGGTGTAAGTTAAAATTAACAACACATCCATTTGCTATTTTCCTTATGGCTTCGAGCCACTTTGACGAGAATGTTTTTTTTCAACTTGCTCCAAACGGTTTTCTAATTCCTTCAGTTTTTCTTCTATTTTATTTTCTCTAAATCCCCAACCTCGCTCAGGTTTATATAACATAGCCCAAATCCACAGGAATGGCCAAATCACATGTAATGTGAATAAACTGACCCAACCTGCAACATGAATCGCATCTTGTTGAGGATGTTTGCGCGAAACGGCAATGTCGTAGGGGATATCATGTAAAACGATGATGCCGTAAAACAAGGTTAATCCGACAAAAATTAGCAAGATTAAAGCGATATAATCGAGCATATGAATTAATCCTTGAGAGATATAGATTAATAATAGCACGTATGGCAAGGGCGCTAATTTAACTATTTATATACAACTGATTGATTTTCTGCCTTCCCGGCGAGGGAAGGACTCCGGATAACGGGATATTATTCTACATATTCAAATTGCTGCGCTAATTCAAATTCTTCAGGTGTGTTAATTTCTAGCGTTTTTTCATTAGTCAAACAAACACGAATTTTATAACCGTGTTCTAGCGCACGTAATTGCTCCAAACTCTCGGTTTTTTCTAATGGTGTTTGTGGAAGCTTCGTATACGTTAAAAGAAAATCGCGACGAAAAGCGTATAAACCGACATGATGATAAACGGGTGCACGTTCTGCGGTGCGAAAATAAGGGATGGGCGAACGCGAAAAATAGAGTGCATTGCCTGTTAAATCGGTAATAACTTTAACCGCCCCCGGGTCATGATGCAAACTCATGTCTAACGGACGTGCGAGTGTTGTCATATCGGGTGTTTCACCGGCAAGATAGGGGGCTATTAATTGCTCGAGCATGTATGGCTTAATAAATGGCTCATCGCCCTGTAAATTAATGATGATATCCATCTCAGGATGTATTGCCGCAACGGCCGCTACGCGATCAGACCCCGTTTGCAGCTCTGGATCCGTCATGAGCGTTTTGCCACCAATGCGGTGGATCACATCAGCAATCTCAGCGCTATCCGTTGCAACAATCACATCGCACAATGCTGTGCAACGCGCTGCATTCTCATAAACCCATTGAATCATCGGTTTACCTTGAATCGACAAGAGTGGTTTTCGTTGAATGCGTGTGGATGCAATTCGACTGGGAATAACGCATAATACTTTCATGATATTTTCCAGATTTATAACAGTCGGCTATTTTAACCGCGAAGTAGAATAGAGTCAAAATCTGGTTTCTAATTATTTGAGGAATAATGATAAATTCAGCATTACGACAAATAAAAGAATGGACTCTGAATCGATTAGAGTGGATTGGCGCATCCACGCAAAAAATATATACCGAAGGGCAATATCGTCAACCACGCTTTTGGTTTACCGTAGTCGGTGTTTTGTTGGTGATTTTACTATTGAACCATTGCAGCAATCGAAATGGAAAACATCATAAAACCACGGCAATACCGATTGTGTTAGCCCACGCCACCACGCGCAATGTGCCAGTCTATTTAAATGCATTAGGCTCTGTGATTCCAAATTACACGGTCACGGTCAGAACCCAAGTCAGCGGACAATTATTAAAAGTTTTATTTCAAGAAGGACAACTCGTCAAAGCAGGGGATTTATTGGCGCAAATTGATGCGCGCCCATTCGAAGCGCAATTAACGCAATATCAAGGACAACTCGCGCGTGATCAAGCATTATTGGCGAATGCTGAGCTTGATCTTAAACGTTATCAAAATTTATGGCGGCAAAATTCCATCGCAAAACAAACGTTAGATACACAAGAAGCGTTAGTCAAACAAGATGAAGGAATTGTAAAAGTCGATGAAGGATTACTGCAAGGCACACAAGTGAATTTGATCTACACCAACATCACTGCACCAATTGATGGACGCATTGGTTTGCGACTTGTTGATCCAGGCAATTTCGTGCAACCTTCAGATGCAGCCGGTATTGCGGTGATCAATATGCTAAATCCCATTACTGTGGTGTTTGCACTGCCGGAAGATAATATTCCTGATGTCATGGCGCAAATGAATAATCGTCAACCGCTGTCTGTTGAAGCATATAATCGCGATCAAACTCAATTGCTCGCGTCAGGAAAATTATTAACGATGGATAATCAAATTGATCCCACGACTGGCACGGTTAAATTAAAAGCGCAATTTGCCAATCCGAATAATCTCCTTTTTCCTAATCAATTTGTGAATGTGAAATTATTGGTGAAAACATTACAAAATGCCACCGTGATTCCGACAGCGGCGATTCAACATGGATTACAAGGTTCGTTTGTTTATTTATATAATCAAAATGAAACCGTCACCGTGAAACCAATTGTGGACGGCGTGACTATTCTTGAAGAAACAGCGGTGACCGGCATTGCACCGAATGATCAAGTGGTGGTTGAAGGTGCGGACAAACTCACGGATGGTGCAACAGTCACGTTGCATAGCGCGGACGAAACAACGGATCACAAACGCAGGCGATCCAAAGCATGAATCCTTCTCGCCTATTCATCCTGCGACCGATTGCAACTTCTCTGTTAATGATTGCAATTTTGTTAGCCGGTGTATTGGCTTATCATTTTTTAGCTATTTCATCTTTACCACAAGTGGAATATCCCATCATTCAAGTTGTCACTTTTTATCCGGGCGCCAGTCCATCCGTGATGGCAACATCGGTGACCGCACCCTTGGAACGGCAATTTGGACAAATGCCTGGATTGAATCAAATGACATCGAGCAGTGCGAGTGGCGCATCACGCATCACGTTGCAATTTAGTTTGAATATCGCACTGGATATGGCTGAGCAAGAAGTACAAGCGGCGATTAATGCTTCTAGCAGTTATTTGCCGACTGGTTTACCGAATCCACCGATTTATAGCAAAGTGAATCCTGCGGATACACCAATTGTGACGCTCGCGCTCACCTCAAACACGTGGTCACTCCCCGATATCGAAGATTATGCCGATACCCGACTTGCACCCAAAATTTCAGAATTACCCGGCGTCGGTTTGGTCAGTATTACCGGCGGACAACGTCCTGCTGTACGCATTCAAGCAAATCCAACGGCACTCTCAGCGTATGGATTAACGTTAGAAGATTTACGTCTCGCAATCACGACGGCGAATGTCAATGCAGCGAAAGGAAGTTTTGATGGTCCGCGCTTGGCGTACACCATTAATTCCAACGATCAACTATTGTCGAGTGCCGATTATCAACCGCTCATTATTTCCTATAAAAATAATGCGCCGATTCGTTTGTCGGATATCGCGCACGCTGTCGACAGTGCTGAAAATGTAAAACAAGCAGCGTGGATGAATTTGACACCAGCGATTATCATCAATGTGCAACGTCAACCGGGCGCGAATGTCATCGAAGTGGCTGATCGCGTAAAATTATTGTTAGAGCAATTGCGCACAACCGCACCGAAAGCCATTCAAATTTCTGTGCTGTCAGATCGCACCATAACCATTCGTGCTTCAATAGACGATGTGCAATTTGAATTGATGTTATCCGTTGCATTGGTCGTGATGGTGATTTTTTTATTTTTGCGCAATATTCCTGCCACGATTATTCCCAGCATTTCAGTGCCGCTCTCATTAATTGGCACGTTTGCTTTAATGTATCAATTGGGTTTTAGTTTAAATAATTTAACGCTCATGGCATTGACGATTGCCACAGGATTTGTGGTCGATGATGCGATCGTGATGATTGAAAATATTTCTCGTTACATTGAGCAAGGTGAAAAACCGTTGGAAGCCGCGCTCAAGGGATCAAAACAAATTGCATTCACCATTATTTCGTTGACCGTGTCACTGATTGCGGTATTAATTCCTTTGCTTTTTATGCAAGATGTGATTGGGCGTTTGTTTCGCGAATTTGCCATCACGGTTGCGGTCACGATTTTAATTTCAGCTTTTGTGTCTCTGACGCTGACGCCGATGCTCTGTGCACGCATGCTGCATCATCGTACACGTCAAGAACTCAGTCGTTTTGAACGTTACACAGCACAACTACAAGATAAATTAATTGAGCGCTACAGTGTTTCATTACGTTGGGTGTTAACACGTCAACCGTTGGTTTTGCTGATTGCCATTATCACATTTATTTTAACCTGTTTTTTATTTTATGCGATTCCCAAAGGATTTTTTCCGCCGCAAGATACCGGATTAATTCAAGGCGTATCGGAAGCCGCACCTTCCATTTCATTTGACAGCATGCGTGACGAACAACAAGCTCTCGCGCGTGTTATTTTAGCCGATCCCGCCGTTGAAAATTTATCGTCATTCATTGGGATTGACGGAATTAACATGACGCAAAACAGTGGACGCATATTAATTACTTTAAAACCACTTGGCGCACGTAAAATTTCCGCAGAAAATGTGATTCGTCGTTTGCAACCACAATTAGCGAAAGTACCAGGCGCGACATTATATTTGCAACCGGTACAAAATCTTTCGATTGATGATCGCGTGAGTCGTACGCAATATCAATTTAGTTTGAGTGCAATTAATAATGCTGAATTGATGACATGGACCAATGCGTTTTTACAAAAATTAGCGCATGAGCCGCTGTTGCATGATGTGGCGAGTGATCAACAAAATGGTGGATTAGAAACGAATATTACAATTGATCGCGATACCGCATCACGTTTTGGCATCACGCCACAAATGATCGATAATATTTTGTATGATGCATTTGGTCAGCGTCAGGTTTCAACGATGTATACACAACGCAATCAATATCATGTCGTGTTGGAAGCAGAGCCTCATTTACAACTGCTCAATCCATTGAGTATGCTTTACATTAATTCCTCTGCAGGAAAAGCCGTTCCTCTCGCTGCGTTTACCAAAATATCGCAAGATGTAGGGCCACTGGTGTTGACGCGACAAAATCAATTTCCTGCAGCTACTTTATCTTTTAATCTCGCACCGAATGCTGCTCTCGCTGATGCGATGAACGTGATTCAAAATACCAAACAACAATTACAATTACCGGATAGTGTGGAAATGAATTTTGAAGGCAGCGCGAAAATTTTTGCAGGCGCGCTCGCGAATGAAGGTTGGTTAGTATTAGCCGCAATTTTAGTGGTCTACATTGTGTTAGGCGTGCTGTACGAAAGTTATATTCATCCCATCACGATTTTATCAACATTACCTTCTGCCGGTTTAGGCGCATTGTTAGCGCTCATGCTCACGGGTAGCGCGCTCAGTGTGATTGCATTGATTGGAATTATTTTGTTGATTGGTATTGTGATGAAAAACGCGATTATGATGATTGATTTCGCGCTGGAACAAGAACGTATTTACGCCAAGTCAGCCGAAGATGCCATTTATGAAGCGTGTTTATTGCGTTTTCGCCCGATTGTGATGACGACGATGGCATCACTGTTGAGTGCAGTGCCTTTGGCATTAGGCACTGGGATGGGTTCTGAATTACGCTGGCCATTAGGCGTTGCGATCATCGGTGGGTTACTTGTCAGCCAATTGTTAACGTTGTATACCACGCCCGTGATTTATCTTGCGTTTGATCGTATGCATAAACGTTTGCTGCATTTCACACACAAGCGAGAATTGGAATGAATTTCTCAGCATTTTTTATCAATCGCCCCATCGGTACCACATTACTTGCGATTGGTTTAGCGCTGGCGGGTGCGATGGCATTTAATTTATTGCCCGTCGCACCACTACCGCAAATTGAATTTCCCACAGTGAGTGTGCAAGCATCATTACCCGGTGCTAGTCCTGAAGTGATGGCAACAGCCGTTGCAACTCCGCTTGAGCGACAATTGGGTCGTATCGCCGGAATAAGCGAAATGACATCATCCAGCAGTTTAGGTTCAACGCGAGTGATCGTGCAATTTGATTTGTCGCGTGATATTGATGGCGCGGCACGCGATGTGCAAGCTGCGATAAATGCCTCATTAAGTCAACTACCGCTTAATTTACCGAATCATCCAACGTATCGAAAAGTAAATCCTGCGGATGCACCGATTATGATTCTTGCGCTCACATCGGATACTTATACATCCGGTCAAATGTATGATGTCGCTTCCACATTTTTGCAACAAAAATTATCGCAACTGGATGGTGTGGGACAAGTGAGCGTCGGTGGCGGATCGCTTCCTGCGGTGCGTGTGGAATTAAATCCAACGGCGCTCAATCATTATGGAATTAGTTTAACGCAAGTGAGAACAGCGCTTGCAGCCGCGAATGCAAATTTAGCCAAAGGACAACTCTCACAAGGCAAGCTCACTTCTGAAATTGCCACCAATGATCAAATTTATAAAGCCTATCAATATCGACCATTAATTATTGCCTATCAAAATAACAATGCAGTGCGTTTGCAAGATGTGAGTGACGTGACAGATTCGGTCGAAGATTTGCGTAATGCAGGATTGCAAAATGGGAAACCATCTATCGTCATGATGATTTTCAAACAACCCGGCGCGAATGTGATTAAAACGATTGATCATGTGCATGCGATTCTCCCAGAACTGAAAGCGTCGATTCCGGCCAATATGAATTTAGCGGTCGAAATGGATCGCACCACCACGATTCGTGCTTCACTGCATGATGTGGAATTAACATTGATGATCGCCATGATGTTAGTGATTGTCGTGACATATTTTTTTCTGGGAAGTTTTCGCGCCATGATTATTCCTGGTATTGCGGTACCCTTATCATTGCTGGGAACTTTTGGCGTGATGCGTTTGCTGAATTATAGTCTGGATAATTTGTCGCTGATGGCGTTAACCATTTCAACTGGATTTGTGGTGGATGATGCAGTCGTCGTGTTGGAAAACGTTACGCGTCATCTGGAAATGGGAAAAAAACCCTTGCACGCGGCATTAATCGGTGCAAAAGAAGTGGGATTTACTGTGCTGGCGATGAGTTTATCGTTAATCGCCGTCTTTATTCCGATTTTATTAATGGGCGGAATTGTCGGACGTTTTTTGCGTGAATTCGCCGTGACATTATCAGTCGCGATTATTATGTCGTTAATTATTTCTTTAACGGTCACGCCGATGATGTGTGCGCAACTGTTGAGTGTCGAGAAAAAAGAAAAGAAAATAAAATTTTTAACACGCATGCATGATTTTTATGAAAAATCGTTGCAGTGGTCGCTCAAGCATTCGGGAATGATGTTGCTTGCCACACTCGGCGCTGTTTTATTAAATGTAATTTTATTTATTGTAGTGCCTAAAGGATTTTTTCCGCAGCAAGACACGGGACGAATTACGGCGTCAATTCAAGCCGCACAAAATATTTCTTTTACCGCGATGAAACAAAAACTCGAGCAATATGTGGATATTGTCAAACAAGATCCTGCGGTGCAAAACGTCGTGGGTTATGTCGGCGGAAATGTCACCAATGCGGGTTCAATGTTTTTGACATTGAAACCGATGAATGAACGCAACGTCACCGCGGATGAGGTGATTAATCGCTTACGCGATAAATTGGCGGTGGTCAAAGGTGCCAATCTTTTTATGCAATCCGCGCAAGATATTGTGATTGGCGGACGAGGCGGGGGTGCGCAATTTCAATATACATTGTCAGCAGATAATTTAAGTTTGTTAAACAAATGGATGCCACGTGTTTCAGAGTATCTGGCAAAATTGCCTGGCATTGCGGATGTGAACAATGATCAACGTGATCATGGATTGCAAATTTTTGTGGATGTAGATCGTGATCAAGCGGCGCGCTTTGGCATTACCTCCGCGCAAATTGACAGCGCGTTGTATAATGCATTTGGTCAAAGTCAGGTATCAACCATGTATCAAGCATTAAATCAATATCATGTCATCATGGAAGTGGCGCCACGTTATTGGCAGTTTCCCACCACACTCAATGATATTTATGTGCAATCACCCACGCACAACCAAGTTCCTTTATCGGTGTTTGCAAAATTTAATCCGGAATCTTCTTTGCTCGCTGTGAATCATCAAGGCCAAGCACCGTCTGCTACTTTATCTTTTAATTTGTTACCGGGTGAGGCGCTCGGTGATGCGGTGGATAGTGTGCAAAGCGCGATTAATGACATGCATTTGCCGGCTTCCATCAATGGTTCATTCAAAGGTGTTGCGCAAGCATTTCAATCGTCTCTCCGAGATGAGCCAATATTAATTTTGGCGGCACTGATTGCGGTTTACATTGTCCTCGGTATGCTTTATGAAAATTTACTGCATCCCATCACCATTTTATCGACCTTGCCCTCCGCTGGTGTCGGTGCATTATTAGCGTTGATTTTAACGGGCATTGATTTCAGTATTATTGCGTTGATCGGAATTATTTTGTTGATTGGTATTGTAAAGAAAAATGCAATTATGATGATTGATTTCGCGTTGGAAATGAAAAAAACGCAAAACATGTCATCGTATGATGCCATTTATCAAGCGGCATTGTTGCGCTTTCGACCGATCATGATGACAACGGTTGCCGCAATGTTTGGTGCAATTCCATTGGCGGTGGGATTTGGGGTGGGCGCTGAATTTCGTCAACCGCTCGGCATTGCCATCATCGGTGGTTTGATTGTCAGTCAAATGATGACGCTCTACACCACGCCCGTGATTTATCTTGCGTTGGAACGGTTAAGTGAAAATTGGAAGATGAGTTTGCGCCGAAGACTGAGGACAAATTAATGCAACCATTACAGAAAAAAATAATTTGGTTAATGCTTTCCTGCATGCTCTCCGCCTGCATGGTGGGACCGAATTATGTGCGACCGTGCATCGATGTGCCTGCGCGTTATAAAGAAGTTCCCAAGCATTGGAAAATGGCTTCACCGCGTGACACGATGAATCGTGGACAATGGTGGACAGTCTTTCATGATACGAAATTAAATATGCTGGAAAATAAAGTGCTTGTGTCAAATCAAAATATTGCAAATGCAGAAGCGCAATATTGCCAAGCTCGTGCATTGTTAGATGCAGCACGTGCGAATCTTTATCCGACGTTGGGCGCCACGGTTTCGCTCGCACGACAAAAACAAGGAAATGGTTCGACTTCGTTTGTGAGTTCTACCTCAACCGGTGTTGCAACCACTGGAACAAGTACTGCAGCGAATATCTTTACGAATCATTCCTGGATTCTCGATGCAGCCTGGGAACCGGATATTTGGGGCAGTGTGCGTCGTACGATTGAAGCGGGTCAAGCGAATGCAGATGCGAGTGCGGCACAACTCGCGGCAGTACAACTTTCCATGCAAGCGACATTGGCGCAAACGTATTTTCAATTGCGCGCACTCGATCGAGATCAACGCATTTTAAATGACACCGTCACTGAATACACGCAAGCATTAAAATTAACAAAAAATCGTTATCATTCCGGGGTCGCAACCTTATCCGATGTCGTGCAAGCTGATACGCAATTAGATAACGCGCGCGCCGCCGCCATCAATAATCACATTGCACGCGCGCAATTCGAACATGCGATCGCAGTTTTGTTAGGGGTCGCGCCCGCGGATTTTTCTTTGTCTGAAATACCACTCACCAAAACTCCACCTGCCATTCCAGTGAGTGTGCCATCGCAATTGCTTGAGCGTCGACCGGATGTGGCGAATGCAGAGCGTTTAGCAAAAGCGGCGAATGCGCAAATTGGTATTGCAATTGCAGCGTATTTTCCCACGGTAACTTTAACGGGCACGGCCAGTGAACAACAAAAAGATTATGCGCATTGGTTTTCATTTCCGTTAATCAATTGGTCGATCGGGGCGCAGTTGGCGGAAACAATTTTGGATGGTGGTTTACGTCAAGCGACGACGGCGGCTGCGCGTGCGAATTATCAAGCGACTGTTGCAACGTATCGTCAAACTGTGTTGGCGGCGTTTCAAGATGTTGAAGATAATTTAGTGTCGTTGAATTATTTAAAAAGACAATCTGTCGTGCAAAACAAAGCAGCCGCCGATGCGCGACTTGCATTGCAATTGATGTTGAATCAATACAAAGCAGGGACGGTTGCTTATTCGGATGTGATCACGGCGCAGAATGCGGCATATACGGCAGAAAAAGCAGCGGCAGATGTGACAGGGCAACGTATGGTGTCGACCGTTGGGTTGATTAAAGCTATGGGCGGTGGATTTGCGGGATTGTGCTAAGGCACTGGGTGCCAGCTTGAAGCGTGCTGGCATGACACCGGTGGATTAAATTAACCTGGTTTATGTGCGTTGGTTGGTTCTTTTGCGAGTGCAGCATCATGCGCTTTCAGTTTTGTAAGAACATTTGCACATGCATGTGTACCTGGCGATTGCCAATAACCAGAACTATCCGAGTTTTTTGAAGCGATTTGTAAACTGACAAGGCCGTTTTCATCCATATAACCAATGATACCATCGGTTGAATGTGTTGCGGCCAATTTAAACATTTTGACCGCGCGTTCATCCCCTAATTCTGCATCAGGTATTTCTAATACATTCCCTTTCGGTGTGAGAAATTTCATGACATGTTACTCCACATTGAGTTAATCAACAGCTTGATGTTGTTCTATATTCCATGCTGGACTGCAGGAAAGAAACAATTTCATTTTTCCTTCCCAATAATATTTTTCACCTTTTTCAATCAAGACAATGTCGCCTGAGGAAAGTAGATATTCTTGTTGATTAATGACAACTTTACCTTCGCCTTCCATGACAAATGCGAGTTCATTGCATTGTTGATTGGTCACGCGACGTTGATCAGGATACCGACCTTCAATCGTTGCAATGGCTGCATCGAGCAAGTCGTGGTTTAAATGATATTCCGTGACGGCGCACGCAGCGCTATTATTTTTTTTCGTTGTTTGATGTTTGAGAGAAATTTTCATAAATAACTTCCGTTTGTGATTTTCCGCGAGAATGATAAATCAATTTAGCTGGAGTTGTCACTACTCGTCATTGACGATTGATGTTTAAAACTGCTCTTGCCACAAACGACATTGCTCACGAATGGTTTTTTCAAACGAATTTGTTTTCGTCCATATTTTTTTGAGGCGGGCGGAATCATTTAGTTTTTTGGTTGTTAAAGATTTAATGGTTTTTAAATAGCGGGTGTTATTTAATTCGTGTGCGCTTGGTTTCAATTGTTCGATTGTCAATAAAATATCGTCTTGTATGCTACGTGATTTTAATGTGTAGGGATCAATAAATTTTCCATCAAAACCGAAACGACATGCTTGGAAACGATTGTATGGGTAGACTGTGTAAAGATCTTTAATCATGGGCAAGCGGTTGTCCCATAAAAAATGTGTGAGGGTCTGCACGTAAGCGGCAAGAGTCACTGCATGATGCAACGTGAGTGGCATGTCAAAAATACGAATTTCAACGGTGCCAAATGTGGGTTTGGGTCGTATATCCCAATAAATATCTTTCATGCTACGAATGACATTAATTTTTTTTAATTTAAAATAAAATTCGGAAAATTCACGCCAATCCGTTAAAAATGGAATATGACCACTGGTAGGAAATCCGCCGACAATATTCAAACGTGACGACGTAAACCCCGTATCAATGCCTTGATAAAAAGGCGAAGAACCGCTGAGTGCAATAAATTGTGGGACATAACGTGAAAGCAAATGAGTTAGATACAGCGCATTGTCACCATTTTGACAACCAATATGCAAATGCAAAGCAAAAATAGTAAAATTTTTTGAAAGATAACGATATTGCCAGTAAAGATTTTTAAAACGCCGGATGGGGAAAATTTTATTTTCATGCCATTTTTGCAATGGATGCGCGCCACCGCCGCAAATTTGAATATTGAGTTGTTTACTTTGTTTTTGTAGAAAAGTGCCAATCCGAAATAAATCATCTAATAACGCATGCGGTGTTTTATGCACCAAAGAATTTAACTCGATCATACCTTGCGTGACTTCAGGTTTAATTTGTTGTTGAAATTTGCTGTCTTGAATATTGCGAATTAAATCTTTGGCTCTGGCAATCAATTGACGCGTATTAGGATCAATTAATTGCAACTCAAGTTCCATGCCGAGGGTGAGTGGTGTCGATGGATGGAAAATAAGATTAGGCATAAAACCCTATTTACCCGACTGTTATGGAGAACTGTTATTCCCCAAGAATTCTGTCACCCCGCGAGGGCGGGGATGACATCACTGAGATTTATTTTTCTGACTGACTTTCATTCGCAGCTTTTTCAATTTTTTGTCCACCGGCCTGTAAATCTTGACCAAATCCTTTTGCTGTATTGCATCCCGTTATCGTCAACATCGCAGTCGCAACAAAAGCAAGCACAGCGCTTGCTATGATTTTCTTCATCATTACACTCCTTATCGAGGTCTATACTGTCCAACATTACCAAACACTTCACAACAGGTGCGACAATCTAAACATGAATTATTTCTGAAACATGTTGGATCGGTGCAGGTACAATTATTATTTAAACCACAACTGTTGTCTACCATCGCGCAGGTTCGCGTTTGGCAAGTACGTTGCACGTAACAGGTTGAGCATTGTGCGAAAGTGATTTGACTGAGTGTGATTCCGATGAAGCCGATGAAGATAAGAAATATGGTTTTCATATCCAATCCCTTTGTTAAATTGAAGGTATTTTCAATAAAAACTTACAGATTAGATTATAACATTAACCCATGTAGGTCAGGTCGCACACTGCAACTTATTGAAAATTAAGTCAGTCGCCAGGTGCCGTCCCAGTGAGAGGGTGGATGGATTTCAAATTCATAGCAGCGTTTGATAAAAACCGGTGCTACTGTATCTTGATGATAGATCGACGTACACTCAGTAAAATATTGCACCGCTTCATTCCATTTTCCTTGTTGATAACTCAAAAATCCTTTTGCAAATAATGAGGTGTAATTTTCAAAATCATAATAAATTTGCTCGCGTTCTTCTGCAACGAGTTCATAGATATTACTCGCTTCATCTTTTCCTTTGAGAATGACACGATCAATAATACGCAAAATAAATTGATTTTTTATTTTTTGATAAATGGTATCGCTGACAATAATTTGCGTGCCATAAATTTTATTAATTCCTTCTAATCGACTTGCAACATTGATCGCATCACCAATCGCCGTATAGTTCAAACGTTCTCGCGAACCTAAATTACCGACGATGGCATCTCCCAAATGCAATCCAAAACGAGTGAACAAAATAGGTTTGTGAGTGGCTTGCCACTGTCGGTTTAATTCAGTGGAACGTCGCATACAACGTAATGCAGCTTTAGCCGCGTGCGCCGCTGGATCTTCGACGGCGAGTGGCGCGCCCCAGAACGCCATGATGGCATCACCGATATATTTATCAATGGTGCCGTGATTGAGGGAGATGATTTGTGTTAATTCATCAAAATATTTACAAATATGTCGTGTCAATTGATCTGGTTCGACTTGCTCTGCAATGCGGGTGAAATCTGTGATGTCAGAAAATAAAATCACGAGTGGTTTTTTAATGCCGCCGACGCGTACATCTTCGCCTGATTCAATTAATTGACGTACCAATGTTCTGGGGACATATTTCTGAAAGATGCGCAGACCTTTTTTCATGGAGTAAAGTGCATCGGCGATAAAAGAAATTTCTTTAATGCGCGATTGAACACGAATGTTTCCTTCAAGTTCAAAATTTTTGATCCGTTTAATTTCGCGTGTAATTTTTTTCAGCGGATTGACGACATGTGTCACGAGATTGGAGACTAATAAAACACCCACAAACAAAATAATAATATTAAATAACACCGTAATTAGATGTGTTTTACGCGCACTACCAATAAAGTCATCGGCGGGTGCGATCATGCCAATCACCCAATTATTGTTGCCAAATTTATATAACGGAATATACGTCACGAGATATTTAATATCGTCATATTCAAGTTGAAATTTTTTCTCGCCAGTATTTTTGTAATGCTGAAATGCTGCGACAACATAACGTTGATTCGGTAAATCATGAATGCTCATTAACGTTTTATTTTTATGTTGACTAATGCCAGGAAAGGCAACTAATTTTCCGTCTTGATCGATAATATAAATCAAACCATGTTGACTGAAATGCGTGTTTTCAACTAAATGCAGTAAATAATCGAGACGAACATTAAAGGTAATCACACCGATTAATTGTTTTTGTGCATTATAAGCGGGTGTTGATACGCTGGTGCCTAAAAAACCGGTGAGACCATAAGGATAAATATCAAGCCAGGTTGCATTACCGGATTTTTTTGCGCTGGTATACCAAACACGTGAGCGTGGATCATAACTTAAATCAGTTGAATGCGAGGTACGAATCAGGTTGCCAAATATATCGCGATCGATAAATGTTCGCGTGGGAGGAGTGCTGGCGCGATCGATAATTTCAGAATAAATACTGCCATTATCTTGCCGATTTGCCATGATAAAATTGCCAAACTCATCGCCCCAAATAATTGATTGCACGATGGGGAATATTTCCATTTCTTGTTGCAGTAGGTTGACGGTGTAAGCCACAAATTTGGGTTTGTCTTCCGGATTAATCACGCCTGATTTAATCAGTTCTGCCGTGGCATTACTTTTCACTTCGACATCTTTTATTTCATCATAAATTTGCTGAAAAATAGAGGCAGATGCATTATCCATTAAATCAAATGCCAGTGTCGTCATGCTTTGGGTAAAACGAATATGCGTCAGTAAGATGAGTGATAACATCGAAAGTAAAAAGAGAATGATGAAGATCGATAAAATACTGAAGCGTAACGTTACGCCAGAAGGTTTTAATTTCTTGGGGATAAAACGCAGCATAATCGATCCTATTTAATGTTTATAATACTATGCTTTTGCTATAAATTCATGTATGGTAGCCGATTTATTTGAATGTGAGGTGTTCTAATGGTTATCCTGAAGACGAGTTATGGCGATATTCACATTGAGCTTGATTTCGAACATACACCACAAACGGCTGAAAATTTTTTGAAATTGGTGAAAGAAGGTTTTTATGATGGCACCATTTTTCATCGCGTCATCGACGGATTCATGATTCAAGGCGGTGGTTTTGAAGCTGGCATGCAACAGAAAAAAACTGAAAAAACCATTCAAAATGAAGCTGAAAAAGCCTCACCCAATAAACGTTATACGCTGGCCATGGCACGCACCTCTGATCCTCATTCTGCGGGCACACAATTTTTTATTAATGTCGCCGATAATGATTTTCTAAATTTTAAATCGAAATCAATAGAAGGTTTTGGTTATTGCGTGTTTGGCAAAGTCGTGGCAGGCATGGATGTGGTTGATAAAATCAAAGCGGTATCGACGACGCGTCGTTCAGGTCATCAAGATGTCCCAGTGGATGATGTGGTGATCGAAGAAGCGGTTGATGTCGCGGAAAATGCGGATGCTTAAGTTGGGAGAATATATAAGGTTGTCATTGCGAGCCCCGGCTTTAAGTACACCGGGGTAAACTCCGCGAAGCAATCCAGAAAGCATATTAAATTGAATATTTTTCTGGATTGCTTCGTCGCTGCGCTCCTCGCAATGACGTATTATTTACCCCGTGAACGTTTACGAAATATCAATGATTTTCTTCTTGTTTATAATTCAGGTATTATATCTAAGACTTTCAATTTTTTTTAAAATATATCGGAGAATTTATGATTAAAAATATCATGGCTTTGATAGTTATTTTCTACGCGACAGCAAGCTTTGCAATTTCACCAGGAGCCGGTCAGGCACAAATAAGAAATAATATGCAAGTGCAAAAGGAAAATCAGCAACGCATGGAGCAAATGAGAAAAAATCAACAACTGAAGAAAAATCAACAACTGAAGAAACATCAAGAGCACATTCAAAACAAAACGATACCGCAATAATTTCGATACTGGAAAACGGGGTCGAATGCAGAAATGCCACTATTGATAGTGTAATAGTGCTTTTTTTATCGAACTGGGTGGTGTTAGACGCTAAGCAAATTATTTAGGTTTCACAGAAAACTGACGTCTAATTTCTTCAAGTTCAGTCAAATCATTTGCGGAATAATAATCATTTGTCAGAAACTGTTTTTCTTTCCATTCAGGGAAAATAGATTCTACATACTCACATAAATAATGCTTAAAAGATTTAAAATCTTTGAAATACATTTCACCCGCATTGGGATCAAAAAGAATATATTCATTGTTTTTAAAAGCCCAGCCCATCATGTGCGCTTTGGAAGGAGGCAGCGTGGTTAAATCTGCGATCGTGATGGTATGAAGACCATGCTGATGATGATGAAATTCATCAAGACGATTCAACCAAGTTTCAATGTGAGCATTATTAAAATGCGCCGTTTTTAATGCCTTTGAAACTTCATCTTGTTGCGGCGAAATATAAACGGTTTGATCCTCTTTCCATTCAAGATCGATAGCTTTGTTAATCGCTGTGAGTTGCCATTTATTATTTTTAAAACCCCACATTCGATATTCACCTTGATTATCTTTTATAAGGTAAGGTTTTTTGTCGAGTTTGCTTGTATCCAACTCATCGAATGATGTGACTGACATCAGAAAAAGGTTATATCCAGAAATAGATGATTGCTCTGTCGCGTCGCGAAAATCCAAATCAGAAAAAATACTCTCAGACGCATATTGTTGTGTTAACCATTTTTTATATTCTTTTTCTGTTTTATTTTTACTATTTATTTTTTCCATATCCATATTGTCATATTCTTCTCCGCGCAACCTTTCATCGTGAATGACGCCCCCTTTTGATTTATTTTGCCAGGTAGCAATTTTAAAAATCAGTGTTGCATTGGTATTTATCCCATATCCTAATTCATGAATTAAACTTTTGTTTTCACATAAAAGTTCGTACCATAATTTCGTCAGTGAATAGCAGGCAGCGCGGCCGTTGATGGGTAATTCAGGAAGATTCCGTCTTATCATTCTTGCTTTATTATTATTTTGCGCGAACTGTTCATAATTAAAAGGTACAGTTCTTAAAGGCAGAATTTTTCTTTCATGTCGTTCATTGAACATAGAGTTTTATATCTATATGATACGTTTATTATAGCACATTGGGATGCTGGCTATAGTGCAAGCCTGACTCCATTTCATTTACGATTTTCTTTTGATTTCTACAGGGAATAAACGATGAAGCAATGGATAAAATGCTGGGTAATTCTAGTCTGCGTATTAAAAATAAATTTATGTGAAGTGATTAATCCTGTCGACATTGTTTTTGAGTCGCTCACTGGATTGCCCGCCACAACCCAAGTTGGAGATCAATATACCGTTGCTTATCAATTCACTAACAATCTACCGATTCCCGTTTTAATTCACGTCACAGGCGCAAGCGCGTCATCGGGTTTTTCATCAGATGGGCTTTGTGCAAATGCGACTTTGTCTGCGACAGGACAGCCTGGTAGCACATGCACGACGTATATCGATTTTAAACCAACAAATTCTGGGCCTGCGAATTACAATGTCACATTGCAATATGATCACAACGTCATACCGATTCAGCCACCTTTGTCGACATTTGTTAATGGTGTGTGCGGCAGTGTTGTTTATCCATCTAATACAGGCATTCCTGTTCCTGATCCCATTATTAATTCAAACCAAGTGTGGAGTTTTGTCAGTGCCACTGATTTGCATCCGATGATTGTGAGTGTCAGCGCCTATGTTGCAAGTCAACTTGCATCAGGTTTAATTTTTAATGGGCCGTATGCAGGTTCTGGTTCAGCAACCTATGGACAAAGCGGTGCGTTGATTGTTGATAATGACGCGAATCCAATTTGGTTTAGACCGTTATCGAATCCCAGTTTAATGAACACCGATGTGAAAGT
Organism: uncultured Coxiellaceae bacterium; assembly: GCA_964578975.1. Lineage (GTDB taxonomy): Bacteria > Pseudomonadota > Gammaproteobacteria > DSM-16500 > DSM-16500 > CAYRUP01. The sequence continues at coordinate 22,446 of CAZOFA010000009.1, read as the reverse complement.
GCAGACGCTGAATAATCAATCTGTTTTAACTTTTTGGCAAGGAACATTGGCAACTCCACCTTCCTACACTGATTTACCTGCAGGTGGTGCTGAACCTGGAAGTTGTTTTTATATTTTTGATCAGCATTATCGCCTATTAAATACCGTCACTGCATTTAATGGTTTCGTGCCAGATGTGCATGAATTTTTAATGACGCCCAATCAAACTGTTTTGTTCCTCGCGACAAAAGTCATTTCGATGGATCTGACACCGTATGGTGGTCCTAAAAATGGAGCGATTCATGATTTTTCAATTCAAGAAGTGAATCTTGCAACGAATACACTGGTTTTTTTCTGGGATGCAATCGATCACATTCCACTGAGTTCTTCGTTTTTGCCAGCATCCACGGCGAGTGAAACAAGTAATGTATGGGATCCTTATCATTTAAATTCAATTGGATTGATCAGCGGCAGTCCGGACGATCTTTTAATATCAGGACGAAACACATGGACTATTTATCGATTAAATAAAACAACCGGCAATTTTGTTTGGCGTCTGGTTGGCGATGGTAGTGGTGATTTTGCAATTCCAGATCCTAAAGCAACCTTTGCATGGCAACATGATGCGCGTTTTAATTCGGGAAATATTATCAGCATGTTTGATGATGAATGCTGTGCAACGGGCACTATACCGCCCGGCACCGTTCCATCTCATGGATTAGTGTTAAATTTAGATTTAGTGAACAACGTTGCGACGTTGAATACATCGTATTTTCACAATCCAAATGTCAATTCGAATTCGCAAGGAAATAATCAATTTTTATCGAATAATAATCGATTTGTTGGTTTTGGTTCGAAAGGTTCTTACACTGAAAATGCAGAAGCGGGAAACACAGAGCTCACGCCATCGCTCAATATTTTATATAGCGCACAAATGCCGGGAAGTAATGTGTCTTATCGTTCTTATCGACAAACTTGGGTTGGCACACCTTATTACTTACCGAAAATTGCTGCAGAAACCAATGCAAATTTCACCACGATTTATGCGTCATGGAATGGCGCAACAGAAGTCACAAGTTGGCAAGTGTATGCGGGTAATTATTCGGATCGTTTAACGTTAGTGGCCAGTGCCGCTAAAACCGGTTTTGAAACTGCCATCAATATCAGTAAAGGTTGGAGTTTTTTTCAGGTAAAAGCTTTAAATAGCCAAGATCAAGTGATTGGGACGTCGAAAATTATTTTTCAATCAAACGGTGCAGGGGTCTGACCCCGTTTTTGCTGGTAATGATTACGATAATAAAAATGAATTTGATGAGTAAATATATGAAATGGAAATTTAACGCAGGCGTTTTGTTAAGTTGTATGATGTCGGCATTTGACCCCAGGGATTTGAACTTAAAAAATAACAACCACACCACCTTAATTTTTTTAAGGTAAAGAAGTCTGGTTTTTATTTTTTTTATTTTTTACTAGGTGTAGATCCACATTCTTTGCACGTACTACCGCATGATTTTCTTGCAAAACAGCAAGCAAATAAATCATAAAAAAGAGCGATAAAAAAGCCAAAAATAAATCCTTTAAAAAATGCTAACAATGCATGCACAAGACTGCTACCCAATGTGGGTATCGGCATATGCAAGTCTGCTATCATGGGCGGCATCCCATAACTAATTACCCACAATGACCAGATTAGCACTGCAAAAAAGCTCACAACGCCCAATGATAATCCAAATGACACTGGACAGAGTTTTTTAGATCTTCCACCATGTTCACATTTGCCTATCATAAAATTACCCTCCGCATTTATATTATATACCTTCTATAGCGCTGAAAAATTTACTAATATATTGATAGAGTTAAAATTGCTATTGTGGGGTCAAATGCCGACATCATACAAGTCAGCATCAAGGAAAGCATCTAATTGCTCATCAAAAGAGGGCAAAGGGCTCGGCATTTAAAATCCTGGTAATTATTACGCTAATAAAAATGAATTTGATGAGTAAATATATGAAATGGAAATTCAACGCAGAAGATATTATCTGAAATTTTTATTGTTGTCGCGGCGTTTTGTTAAGTTGTATGATATCGGCATTTGACCCCAGGGTTTCAATCAGAATTAATAATTAAAGTTGTATGTATGATGACTATAGACTATTAAAATAAAGTTTTTGTTTGTTCGCATGTCCCTTCTATTCTATACATTAACTCATGTCTTGTTGAACCAAGAACAGGAGTAAACAAATTTCCATAGGTAAAAATAGATCCTGTTAATTCGCTAGTCAGCCTACTTATTTGTATTACAGAGTGCATGTCAGGATTGCCCGCGGGGGGAGCAGGCATATAGCCATCAATTAAAAAATTATATGGATCAATATAAATGCGACGAGAAGTGCCAATCTCTATTACACCTTCTATGTCTGGAGTTACATTTTTGTTTTCTATATCTATATGAAGTGCAAATCTATTGTGGCCAGAATAAAAATTACTTGGATTAGCGCGATCTTCTATTAATTTGACTGTGTTATCTGTCGGATGTTCTTTCATTATGTTACTATTAGAGATGCGATGCTAAGTCATAAAAAATACGAGTTGATTATTTCATGATTGGCTAGATAGGTAATCGAGCGCAACGCGTTTTATATGTCAAATTTTTTGGGGTGAAACAAGGCAGAAACCGAAGCTCAGTGTTTATGCAACTGCTTGTTGCCATTCATCTTCAACTTCTTTTAGTTCAATTTTATTTGCTGAAATTTCTTCAGCATCAATATCAGCAATCTCATTAATTTTATCGTAAAAAGTATAATCTATTTCCTTATTGAGGTATAAAAAGAAATAGATTTTTAAAAGATGATCAGCGGTTTTGGTGATGATGGATTTTTCTTTTTCCCATCCTAAAATGGTTTGATAATCAAGCCCAAGTATTTTTCCAAGGCTTTTTTGAGATAGATCTAAGGCGGTTCTTATAAATTTAATTTCTTTACCTGCTAACAAGCCTTTTTTGAACACAAGAATTTTACCAATGGTTTTTTGCAAACCATGAATGTCGTGAATAAATACTTCCCCACTGCCGTCTTCGGCTATTTTAAATCCGTTAACGAGGTAAATGTTGTCTAATCCACACTCTGTATAATGATATTGTTTCATGCTGTCCCCTATTATTGTTACTGCCAAATATCGTTTATCTATGTTTTAATAGACAGTAACAATCAGCAATTTTTCGCTAAATTTTATGCAAACAACAACTCTCAAAAGTTCACCAGCAGTAACTTTCTCAACCGCTGTTTCATAGCCTCCGCCATTTCTATGAGACAACCAAGGCTCTTCTGCTACTTTGCCTTTAGATAAGCAGTTTAGAATTTGCGCTGTATCAATATCGCGCTTTTTCATCTGTTCTTTGCAATGCGGCGACCATTTGATTGCACCGTTAGAGACTAGCTGTCTTATAATAGACTCCGCTTCAAAGCAAGATGGCGTTTTGTGTAATGGAATAACTTCCATGTTGGTCTCGAGCTTTTTTAAGGTTTAAGGTTTTCTTATATAGAAATTATATATATATAAACCATATATTGCAACTGACGTTTATTGTTATTTGTTATCGCGTAGTGTCCCTACGTTGTCCCTATAGGGTGGATTTGCCAGGTTGTTTTTTGTCAACTGATTGATTTTACTAGTGGGCCCACTAGGACTTGAACCTAGGACCAAGGGATTATGAGTCCCCTGCTCTAACCAACTGAGCTATGGGCCCGTGCTTAGGGATTACTGTCGCGCAATAATATATCGAATAGGATTGGGTTTCTAGCTTTTATTCAATAATTCTTCCAGCGTGGGCCAAACATTAGTGAGCAAAATCATTTGCGCTGCAGCGGTGGGGTGAGTGTGGTCGGGCTGCATCAAACGCGCATTTTCATCGATGTTTTTTAAAAATAATGGCACTACGCTCACTCCAGTTTGTTCTGATAAATCAGTAAATATTTTTTGAAACTGGGCTAAATAAGCGGCTCCGTAATTAGGCGGTAAACGTATACCCAGGATAAGTGGATGGCTTTCTGCAGATTTAATTAGAATAATCATTTGATCTAAATTTTGTTTAATCACCGCAAGCGGTAAACCGCGTAAACCATCATTGCCGCCTAATTCGATAATGGTAATTTGCGGTTTGAATTGTTTGAGGAGCGCGGGCAGGCGCGCAAGACCTTGGGCGGTCGTGTCACCTGAAATACTTGAATTAATGACATCATAATCAAAGTTTTTTTCATGCAGACGATTTTTTAATAGCGCAACCCAGCCTTGGTTTGGGTCAATTCCATAACCAGCACTCAAACTATCGCCCACGATTAATATGGTATTGTTAGCGAATAGCGGCAAGGTAAAAAAACATAATAAAAATAAACTTAAAAATTTTTTCATCATATGTCTCGCAAATGATTTTTAGCGAACTTGTTGTATTCGTGGAGGCAATTCAAGCTGCTCTTCCACATCGTGTTCGTGTGAAACGCGCGCTGATCTTGCGCGATGTACGCACACGATTACTATGCCAATGGCAGCGGCAGCTGCCACTAATCCTAGGAGGATAACTATCCAATTCGAATTTATTCTTTGATTCTGCGTGTAACTATCTAATTGCCGAGTTGAATGAGGGGTTGGACGCCAGCTCCAAGGTGGATCAGATTCCGATGATTCAGGTGCACAAATTGTTTTTGCTTTGTAAAAATTAAATCTTGCTTCACTACACTGGTCTGAAGATAAGGAGAGAGCCTGCAGACCCACCCAATAAAAATAAGTGTTGGCAGTATCTAAATTCTTAGTAGGATGGATAATACCAACATCATCTTTGCAAAAAAAATCAACCTTATCTATCCCTTCATTTTTACCATCTTGTTCATCTTCCTGTATCGCTTTAAAAATATTTTTTGCTATATTTTCTGTCATACAAGAAATAACGCTGGCAAATTCTTCAGTAGCATACTGTTCCTGGCCGATTGGTTTGTGATCGTGCATGCCAAACATCAATTCCACGGTGGTGTTTCCGTCTGTAATATTAGCTTCGCGACAATCAGTAAGCCAGTTTTTACACCAGCCTCTTTCGCGTAAGTTCTGAGCAAGACCGCCACCGGCCATAATTAATGTAAAAATTTGAGAAACTCTCATACTACACCTGTTGTAAATTTAAGAGATCCAAAGTCTAAGCGAATAGATAATCATTTGTATATATGGTGAGCTTGTTTTTTTAAAAAATACCAGTAAAGTAAAATTTTAACCAGGAAATGCTTATGTTCCTCAGCGCGCAACATGTGAGCAAGCAAGTTCAAACCAGCGATAATCGCATTGTCATCTTACAAGACATTAATTTAGAGCTACAGTTGGGAGAAAGTGTTGCCATTCTCGGCGCATCCGGTTGTGGCAAAACAACGTTGCTGACATTGCTCGCGGGATTAGATCTTCCCAGTAGCGGTCATATTTTTCTTGAAAAAAATCACGTAAGTCAGATGAATGAAGAAGCGCGTGCGCAATTACGCAAAGAGTATATTGGTTTTATTTTTCAATCCTTCCAATTGTTGCCTTCTTTGACCGCGTTAGAAAATGTGATGCTACCGTTGGAGATTCAATATGCGCCGTATGCGCGCGCAAAAAAACACGCGGAAGAATGGTTGCAAAAAGTGGGATTGGCAGAACGATTACATCATTACCCCACAAAATTATCTGGGGGCGAGCAACAACGGGTTGCGATAGCGCGTGCATTCGTCACTCAACCGAAAATTATTTTTGCCGATGAAATGACTGGAAATTTAGATGAAAAAACGGGTCAGACGGTGAGTGATATTTTATTTTCACTCAATAAAAAAAATAACACGACATTAGTATTAGTGACACATGATGCAGCGCTCGCCACACGATGCGAGAAAAAATATTTACTGAGCGAAGGTCGATTACATTTATGTTAAATGTATTTAGATTATCTCTGAGATTTTTTTGGCGCGAATGGTGTCGTGGACAATGGCTCATTGTATTTTTTGCCGTGTTGATTGCAGTGAGTGGTATCACGGCATTAAATTTTTATTCTGATCGCTTAAAACGTGGAATAGAAGAAAACACCAGCAAATTTTTAGGCGGCGATCTTGTCATTACTAGTTCGACACCTATTCCAGAGGCTTGGCGCGATTATGCAAAACAATTGACATTGCGCCAAGCGGAAGTGTGGTCTTATCCAACCGTTGCCACTGCTCATCAACAAATGCAATTAATCAATTTGCAGGCGGTTTCCGCGAGTTTTCCGTTATGGGGTGATGAACCGCAATTGCAAAAAAATACCATTGTCATTGAACAAAGATTATTTCCACTGTTAGCACTCAAGCTCAATGATGATGTGACGATTGGCGCGGCGCAATTTAAAGTGACCCGCGTGTTAAAAACAGAAAATGCATTGGCAGATGCAAATTGGTTAATCGCACCGCGCGCCATGATTTTGTTAGAGGATGTGGCAAAAACCAAAACGGTAATCCCAGGAAGTCGCGTTGCTTATCGATTATTATTAGCAGGCGATCGTCCAGCGTTGCGTGATTATGTAAAGTGGATCAAACCACAATTAACATCAGAACAGCGTTTACTCGACGTGCATAATCAAGAAGAACGTCTCACCAATCTCATCGATCAAATCGAAAATTTTCTCCAACTGGGATTGTTAATTTCGTTAGGATTATGTTCGCTCGCCATTATTTTAAGTGTTCGATATTATCTGCATCATCATTATGAAACCGTTGCGCTCTTGCGTAGCTTAGGCGCAAAACAAAATTCGATTCTTTATTTGTATTTATATAAATTGATGATAGTGACTTTAGTTGCGGGTGTGTTAGGTGTGTTCATTGGATATTTCGCACAAACTATTTTAGCGAAAATTTTTCAGGCATATTTGCAATTTGCTTTACCGCCACCTGGATGGACGCCGATGTTCTTTGGATTAATATTAAGTGTGGCGCTCGTTTTTATTTTTGCGTATCCCATTCTCACTGTTTTACCAAAAACGTCGCCGCTTTATCTTTGGCGTAATGATATTGTGATTGCGACCACAACTAACCACTATTTTTTTATCAGTGGTTTTATCATTCTCCTATTGTTGATTTATAGTTTGACCGGTTTTTCTGTGTTGACATTATTGTTTTTAAATTTTATTGGCTTGAGCGCCGCATTTTTATATGCATTAAGTTTATTGTTATTATTTATGTTAAAGAAAAATATTCATAAAACAGCTGTATTTCGGCGCGGATTAAATCAATTGATTTACTACGCAGATAACACGAGTTTGCAATTTATTAGTTTTACATTGATGCTGATGTTAATCATCACATTAACCATGATACGCACCAATTTAATTGGAAATTGGCAACAATCTTTTTCTGCAAAAACCCCCAATTATTTTGCGATTAATATTGCGCCGCAAGATTTAAATTTATTTCGCAATATTTTTTCGCAAAATAATATTGCAACTTCCGGCATTTATCCTTTAGTCCGCGGACGCATCATTGAATTAAATCATCAACCGATTATGCAGGCTGTGCCCGCAGCCGCGCGTGGCAATAATGCGTTGCATCGCGAATTAAATTTAACCTGGATGAAGCAATTTCCTGCAGATAATAAAGTGGTTGCGGGTGCTGCGTGGCCGGTTGATTCTTCTATTGCTGCGATTTCGGTTGAAAAAAAGTTAGCGGATGATTTGCAATTAAAATTGGGGGATACGTTAACATTTCAGATTGGTGAGCAAACGATAGCTGCTAAAATTATGAATTTCAGAACTGTGAGCTGGACGTCATTTCATCCTAATTTTTTTGTGATTTTTATGCCGAATATTATTAATAATTACCCCACGACGTATATCACGAGTTTTCATTTGTCGAGCACACAAACGAATTTTCTTAATCAAATTGTCGCGCATTTTCCTAATGTGACGATTATTGATGTGGCGAATTTATTGAAACAAGTGCAAGACATGATTAGCAAAATTACCTATGCGTCGCAGTATTTGTTGTTATTTGCGCTGGGTGCGGGGGTGTTGGTGTTGATGGCGAGTTTGCAGATTAATAAAGATGAGCGGAGTCGGGCGTATCAATTGTGGAGAGTGTTAGGGGCGAGCAAGAAATATATTTGGCAAAGTATGTTGATTGAGTGGAGTGGGTTGGTGGTGATGATTGTGGGGTTTTCTTATTTGCTTGCTAGGGTGTTGGTTTACTTGATTGAAATAAAAATTTTTAAAAGCTAATCGTGAACTACTATTTCGTCATTGCGAGCTCCTCGCAATGACGAAGCGTTCACGTAAAAGCTATTCTTGGTCTTCGAGAAAACTTCTCAACTGTTCCGAACGCGAAGGATGACGCAACTTGCGTAACGCTTTCGCTTCAATCTGTCGAATACGTTCACGCGTCACATCAAATTGTTTACCCACTTCTTCCAACGTATGATCCGTATTCATATTAATCCCAAAACGCATACGCAACACTTTCGCTTCACGTGGCGTTAAAGAATTAAGAATCTTTTGCGTTGCCTCCGATAAACCACTGCTGGTCGCAGATTCAATCGGTGATTCAATGTTTGTGTCTTCAATGAAATCGCCTAAATGCGAATCTTCATCATCGCCAATCGGCGTTTCCATCGAAATCGGTTCTTTCGCAATTTTTAACACTTTGCGAATTTTATCTTCCGGCAAATCCATACGCTTGCTTAATTCTTCCGGTGTCGGCTCAAGCCCGGTTTCTTGCAACAACTGACGAGAAATACGATTTAATTTGTTGATCGTTTCAATCATGTGCACAGGAATACGAATGGTGCGCGCTTGATCCGCAATGGAGCGCGTGATTGCTTGACGAATCCACCACGTTGCATAGGTCGAAAATTTATAACCGCGTTGATATTCGAATTTATCAACCGCTTTCATCAAACCAATATTGCCTTCCTGAATCAAATCGAGAAATTGCAACCCACGATTTGTATATTTTTTCGCGATGGAGATCACTAAACGTAAATTCGCTTCCACCATTTCTTTTTTCGCACGACGCGCTTTGGCTTCACCAATCGACATGCGACGATTGACTTCTTTGATTTCTGCGATGGACATTCTCATTTGTTCTTGCAGCGTAATCAATTTTTTCTGCGCACGTTGAATGTCTGGCAGGAATTTTTCGACTTCAGAGAAATAATTTTTATTTTTATGTTCGGAGATTGAGAGCCAATCCATGTTGGTTTCATTATTCAAGAATGCATTGATAAAAATCTTACGCGGCATTCTGGATTTGTTCACACACAAATTCATGATATGGCGTTCTTGTGTGCGGATTTCATCGAGCAAGCTACGCATTTTACGCGAGAGTTTATTAAACTGGCGCGCGGCGAGTTTAATATCCATGAAACATTTGGATAATGCTTCGCGTTTTTGTATGGTTTTTTTGTGGGTTGAGCCATGTTTTTTTTCTGCAGCGATGGCGTCATCATAAAATTGGCGCAATTCCGCAAAACGCACGCGCGCCACCTCAGGATCAGGACCGGTTTCTTCATCGAGAAATTCACTGGTTGCGCCACCTTCACCTTCTTCCTCTTCATCTTCTTCAAGTATCGGTGCCACTTCTTTTTCTAAAGACGCTTCGTCAGAGAAAATATTCGGTTCGATGTAACCACTGATGATATCGCTTAAGCGATATTCACCTTTTTCCACGCGATCATAATCATTCAACACTTCTGCAATCATTTGTGGCTGGCTCGCCATCGTCGTCAGCATTTGGTTCATGCCTTCTTCGATGCGTTTTGCAATCGCAATTTCACCTTCACGTGAAAGCAATTCCACACTGCCCATTTCGCGCATGTACATACGCACCGGATCGGTGGTGCGACCAAATTCACTGTCAACTGAGGCCAACGCACTCGCCACTTCTTCCGCGGCCACATCATCGGTCGCTTCATTGTCCGCGAGTAATAATTCTTCCGCATCGGGTGCGACTTCCGCAACGCGTATTCCCATATCATTTATCATGCTGATGATATCTTCGATTTGTTCGGGATCAGCAATATCGGCAGGGAGATGATCGTTAACTTCGGCGTAAGTTAGATAGCCTTGTTCTTTACCTTTAGCAATTAATTCTTTCAAACGTGAACGTTGCTGTTCTTGATCCATAATGCCCCACAACCTGTATATAAATTAAACGAAAAGTAACCTCTGATTATACGCATTGTTTGTGTTTTGAACTAGAGTATTTTACGTAATTTTTCTGGGATTTTTCTTGACGAGGTTGTCATGAGCGGATAGCTTACTCTCTGATTATTATAAAGAAATAGGAGTGTGTATGCGGAGCGTCACCACATCGTCTTCAAATGAACTTATTGAAAAATTGTTTTTTGCAATCCATCGAGACTCTGTTTCGACAGGTGAGTTTGATTTTCAGCTTGCTGCTGACTTGGTCGATAATTTTGTGGAGCGCCATGGGGAGGCTGCACAACTCGATGAGCAAACGCGCCAACAGGCGCTAGAGCATTTAAATAAAGCGATTGATAAAGGCCATGAACCGGCCAAACGTTTTCTTCCTATTCTTTTATGCATGTCACCTGGCGACATGGCGGTTCGAGGGCATGAAATACTCGTTGAAACATCCATAATAAAGAACAAGGACCATTCTTTAAAATCTTCAAATTATTTTTTAGGAAATTGTATTCTCAACGCTAAAAAATTTAATTATGACGCTACAAAAATTAATTTGCGTGAGATTTTAAAAAAAGAAACAGTAGATGTTAAAAAAATAGTATTCAAATTCTTAAGCAATCAAGATTTTCTTACCTTGATGAAGCAATATGAAAAAAAACCGAAGTGGCTTGTCACAAGCTTATTAAGAGCAGCGGGAGATTATGCTGAAGAAGCTTATTTAGCACAAAAAAAAGAAGAAGCTAGAAACGCTGAAGAAAAAAAATTACAAAAAACAAAATCCAAAAAACCGAAAGCAAAGCCCATCAAACAACCTCATGTTGAGGATCATCGGGTTATCACTGATGTGTTAGCCATGATTCATGAGAGAGTTTATGGCGAAGGAATTATTTTTAAATGGATTTTACAAGAAAAAACGGCAGAAATTGCTAAATTAAAAAATGTGGGTTGTACTCAACAATATTGGGAATCGATTCAGAAAGGGTTTTCTGGGGATTCGGGCGTGGAATTTTTAACGCAATTAGAAAGTTTTAATTTATATGCTGTTTTGTTTCCTGCAGTTTTTCCTTTATCACCCGAACGGCGCCAGAAAAATAAAACTTGGTTGGTCAAATATTTGGATGAAATGGGGCAATCAGCGACGCGCGATGAAAATTTAGCAATACTTTTATTGGTACAAAAAGAATTGCCTAACCAATGGACGCGTCTGGTTTTAGAAAAAATTCATGCGGCATATCAAGTTCCAGTGCCTTGTGATGATGCGTTTGAAAAATCACTTCGAGCGCTTGATGTAAAAAAATGTGATTATTTTACGAAGCAAGCAGAGGCAGAGCAAAGTCCAACACTTGTGATGAGACACTAAAAATTAAAATAAGGAGTAAGAGAAATGAGAAATAGACGGATCAATGACAAAAAAGAACGGATCAATCATGGCAAAACAGATTTCGATTTTGCCATTGAACAATTAGAAAAATTTTGGGAAACAAACGAGCCTTATGCGCGAGCGAGACTGCTGAATCGGTTTCAAAGCGCAGTCGCAGAAGAATATCTACCTGCTAACGCGTATCTGGCTTCTGTGTTAGTTTGCTTAAAGAGCGAAAATACAACAGATCCAAGAAAAGTAGAAGTAAGACAAGAGCAATTAAAAACAGCCTATCTATTATTAACCCAGGCATGCGAAATGAGTGATAAGAATGCAAATTATATCTTGGCATTTTGCCTTCTCCACACGACAAAATATGCTGGGCCAGAATATACGTTAAAATCCACTGACAGTCGTCTCACTAAAATGGCAAACAAAATGTTAAGCCATAAAGATTTTTTCACTTTTCTGAGAAACATATATGACAATCCTCTAGAAAGATTGCCTATCGTAAAAGGGTTATTAGAGGTCTGTGGAAAAAATTTCCCCGAAGCGGATGCGTTATGGCAAACGATAGAAACAGCTGAACAACAAAAATTAGAAAAATTAAAAATACTTTCAGTTCCAAAAAATGAGCCAACACCAGAAAAAGAAATACCCGTTGAAATCATGAGCCCGTTCAATTTATTGAAATTGATTTGTCAAGTTGCGGATGGAAAAGCAGAAGAAACGGAGGCGGTCAGTCAACTCATTAAGAGTAATATTATTTGTTTGCGTCAGATACCGCGTTCAACAGAGGTTTGGGAATTGATTTGTCGTGGATTTACGGGTGGAAAAGGCGAAGTTTTTTTTGATACGCTACAAAAATATGGTGCTTTTGATATTTTATTCCCATCACTGTATCGTGTGTCGCCTGAACAACATCAGAATAATAAAGATTGGTTGAAATCACATCTCAAATTCATCGCTGAAAAAAGTCCGCCAACGCTCTTATCAAGAATCAGTGTGCTACAAAATTATGAATACTATAAAAAAGTAGCTGTTTTTTTGGTGGTAAAGGAATTAGAGGCGAATCAAACGAAAAGAGTTCACCAAGATTTTGAAACTCCCTCGACTGCAACGCTGGATAGTGTGAAATGGATTCAGCAATCTTATAAAATTCCATTTCATCTTGATGATGATTTTATGTTTCAGGTGAATTGTTTGAAAAAGCTCAAGGAACAGTGGATGGCTAATAAAGCGAAAGAAAATATTCAAGGACTAGCACCTCATTGCAGGATCGTGAGATACTGAACTGTTGCCACCAGCCAATTCATTAAAAGGAGTTATATGAAAACGCTACGGATTGTATTGATGAGTCTTATCGGGTGCACTTTATCCGCTGGGATTTACGCAGGTAATTATAATTTTTTAAATGATTCTGCGATTTCTTACTTTACCCAAACCGACACAGACATGATGTCTGCCAACATGCAACATGCCTTGAATCGCACACCGGATGGAAAAAAATCAAGTTGGAAAAATCCGCAAACCACTGCTTGGGGGTATGCCATACCGTCTCAAACGCGTAGGCAAAATGGCACGACTTGTCGACAGTTAAAAATTTTTAATGAAGCGAAAAAAAGAACGGGTGTGTCGAATTATTTGTTTTGTAAAATAAAAGGTGAATGGAAAATCGTTTAAAAAGTTGTTGGTGAGTTTAATTCTGAATTTGCATTGTTTGAGGTTTGGCAATGGCGGATGAGATAATTAAACAACAAATCGATGCGATTTTATATCATGTAAAACGCAATGATACGGAACAGGTTGTTGCAGCATGTATTGCATTCGGTCAACTTATTCAAACTCTTTATCCCAATACCTCTTTAGAAAATATACAAAAGCAATTGAAACTTTTTCATTATCAACCGGCTGATTTGCCTTCGTTGACAATGATCGCGGCATTATCAGAAGCAAGTTTGAGTGTAGCAAATGATGTGACTCCTTTCTTGACGGATGATTCGGCTGCGAGCGTTCAATTAAATGCACTCAGGCCAGGAATAACCTTGTTTTGTACCTTAATTGGCAATCAGCATTTTGCTAATGCGCTAACCAATGAAAGAAGTTATGCAGATGCGGAAATTGCAATATACAATTCTTTAATCCTTCCAAAAGGAGATGATGCGATAGAGGTGAGAGATGAAGCGATCCAAAAAGCTGAAAAACGAGTTAGCCAAGAAAAAGAAGCGGTTCGATTTCTTGAAGTGATACAAAAAGATTGTAAGGATTTAAAATATTTGGCCGTCCCGGAAAATGCATCTCCCAAACTTGTAGAAAGTATTGAAGACTTAAACCGACATATACTTCTATTGCATAATTCAATCAATGAACAAACACGTCCCTTAACAAAATTAGATAATATAAAACATCTGTTAGAGCGAATTCACAAAGTACAAGCAGGAATGCAAGCCGAAGTAACAGATAAACAAACAGCACGGATTTTAACGAAGATGAGTCATGTTTTTTCTAAAACACCGCAAGAGGTGCTTGAGAAAGTAGATAAATCGCTCAAGGAAGCTAATAAGCAAGGGATTGTCGACTATCGTCCTGGTAGGCGATAGCGAAACCGTCATCAGCTACACGTATAGGGTATGCGCGTAGACTGGAATGATAATGAGGAAGTGCCGTGACTAGGAACGTTAAAATATTATTTCGTACGAATCAATTCTTCCAACTGTTTTTTTTCTTCATGCGATAAACTCGCCTCATTCGCTTTTGCCAGCAAACGCCCAATCATTTCTGCGTGACCTTGTTTACGCAAATGTTGAATTGCACCGATAAATTCACTCTGAATGCCTTGCTCGGGAATCATATGTTCCGCTTGTGCAAGTTTAACTAAAGATTTTTGCTCTGCCTGTTCGCGCCAACATTCAAGTAATCCACCGGTTTTTAATTCCGGATGTTGTTTGGCAATGGAAATAATTTCATTTAATAAATTCATGCCGCGCAACGAAATTTTTGGCAAAGGTTCTTCAATGAATTGCGCGAGCGTTGGGTCTTGTATCAATAAAGTAATGGCAAGACGAATGGTGGAAGGCGGACGCGCTTTTTGTGTCGATGGTCGTGAAGTTTTGGTTGTTTTAGATTTGCTAGATTTCATGTGTTCGACATCCACCCGCGCACGTTTCGCTAATTCATCCAACATCATTTGTCGAAAAATACCATCGGGCAATTCGTCCAAATGTGCCGTCGCTAATTTCACAAAACGCGCACGTCCATCCATGTTGCTTAAATCAGTTTGCGTCGCTAAAGTTTGAAAGAAAAATTGCGATAATGCGCTCGCATTCTGAATACGATTTTCAAAACCAATTTTTCCTTCCTTGCGCACCATCGAATCCGGATCTTCATTTTCCGGTAAAAACATAAAGCGTATTTGAATATCATCAGTCACGAGTGGCAACACCACCAACAAGGCACGCCATGCAGCAGTGCGTCCCGCTTGATCGCCATCAAAACAAAAAACAATTTCAGAGGTATGACGTAACAAACGTTGAATGTGATTTTGCGTTGTCGCGGTGCCGAGTGTTGCGACCGCATAGGTGATGTCATGCTGAAACAGCGCGATCACATCCATGTAACCTTCCACAATTAACACGCGTGATAATTGTCGATTCGCTTGCAGTGCGTGATACAGCCCATACAATTCATGGCCTTTTTGAAAGAGTGTTGTTTCAGGTGAGTTAAGATATTTTGGTTCACCCGCTCCAATGATGCGTCCACCAAAACCAATCACACGTCCGCGACGATCTTTGATGGGGAACATGATGCGTTCACGAAAACGATCGTAATAACCGCCTTCGTCTTTTTTTATCAACATGCCGGTATCAAATAATTGTTGTTTGAGTTGCGCGGTTTTGCCTACGTTTTGCAACACATGATCCCATCCGGGCGGCGCAAAACCAATCCCAAATTCTTTCGCAATTTCACCCGACAATCCACGTTGTTTTAAATATTGAATCGCTGGTTGCGATTGTTTTAATTGCTGCTGATAAAACGCGCTGACTTGATCGAGTAATGCATATAAATCATTTGAAACTGCCGGTTTATCCGTGACACGCACTTCACGTGGAATAGTCACGCCGGCTTGTTGTGCGAGTGTTTCAACGGCTTCCGGAAATGTCATGCGATCAAATTGCATGAGAAAATCAATCGCATTGCCATGTGCGCCACAACCAAAACAATAATAAAATTGTTTGTTTTGACTCACCGAAAATGAAGCGGATTTTTCCGTATGAAAAGGACAACAAGCGAAATAATTATTGCTGGATTTTTTACGTAACGGTACACGACCATCAATCAAATCGACTAATTCAATTCGATTAAGCAACTGTTGGATAAATTCACGCGGGATGTGATTTGTCATTCAGAGCCTTTAGAATTATGTTAACCACGAAATTCTAGGCTGAAAGGCGTTCTTTTACCTTACTGCTCACAGCCGCCACATCAGCACGTCCTTGTACTTTTGGTTTTAATACGCCCATCACTTTGCCCATATCGCGCGCGGTTGCGGCTCCCGTTTCTTTGATGGCGTCTTCAATCAGTTTTTCGATTTCTGCAGTCGAAAGTTGTGAAGGTAAATAACCTTGAATGACACGCACTTCATCTTGTTCTTTTTGCACGAGATCTTGGCGCTGTGCCGCTTCATATTGCGTGATGGATTCGCGACGTTGTTTTAACATTTTATCTAAGATTGCAATCACATGCTCATCAGAGAGTTCAATGCGCTCATCCACTTCACGTTGTTTAAGCGCGGCTAAAATCAAACGAATAGCGCTCAAGCGATCTTTTTCCTGATTGCGCATCGCGGTTTTCATGTCTTCCTGAATTCTTAGTTTGATCGCTGATGTTGTCATGTGTGCTCTTAAAAAATTAAATTTATTTACGACGATCTTTTTCCAAGGCGGTCTGTTCGCGCATCAATTTTTTCTGGTAACGTTTTACCGCAGAGGCTTTTTTGCGTTTACGTTTCCAGGTCGGTTTTTCATAGAATTCGTGACGGCGCAAATCAGATAAAATACTGGCTTTTTCGCATAAACGTTTGAAGCGGCGTAAGCTCACTTCGAAATTTTCATTATCTTTAACACGTATACTTGGCATATTTGACACTTTACTCCATCTCACTATTTGTAGAAGAATGGCAGATTCTAATCGGTAATAATAAAAAATGCAAAAAAAGTTGAAAATAAAGGCAATAATATATGCGTGTATTAGGTATAGAGACATCTTGTGATGAAACCGGGGTTGCAATTTATGACTCTGAACGGGGATTATTAGCACACACGTTGTATAGCCAAGTCGCTATGCATACTGAATATGGTGGCGTGGTGCCTGAATTGGCGTCGCGTGATCATGTGCGGAAAACCATCCCCTTAATTGAGCAAGTCATTGCAGAGGCAGGGCTTAAATTAGCGGATATTCAAGGCGTTGCTTATACCGCAGGGCCTGGCCTGGTGGGGGCTTTATTGGTGGGCGCCGCGATTGGGCAGAGTATGGGTTTTGCGTTAAATGTCCCAACGGTCGCCGTTCATCATATGGAAGGCCATTTGTTAGCGCCCATGCTTGAGCCGAACCCGCCAGCATTTCCTTTTGTCGCACTATTGGTGTCAGGCGGACACACCCAATTAGTCAACGTAAAAGAGATGGGTCATTATGAAATTTTGGGTGAATCGGTCGATGATGCTGTCGGCGAAGCATTCGATAAAACAGCCAAATTACTGGGACTTGGTTATCCGGGTGGCGCTCAGTTATCGAAATTAGCCGAACAAGGTGACTCAACACGGTTTCATTTTCCGCGACCCATGATCGATCGACCGGGTCTCGATTTTAGTTTTAGTGGATTAAAAACCTTTGCCGCGAATACGATTGCGGAACACGGTTTAGATCCTAAAACACGCGCGGATATTGCCCGTGCGTTTGAAGATGCAGTGGTCGACACGCTCATCATCAAATGTCGTCGCGCCATTCAACTTACCGGATTAAAAAATTTAGTCGTCGCGGGTGGTGTGGGCGCAAATCGTGTTTTACGTCTTAAATTGCATGAGCTCATGAAAAAAGAACATGGCCAAGTTTATTTTCCACGTTTGGAATTTTGCACGGACAATGGTGCGATGATTGCGTATGTCGGATGTCAAAGATTATTGCGCGGCGCAAACACTGATTTAATTATCTCAGTGCATCCGCGTTGGTCTTTGTCAACTCTATAACAAAACTGTCATGCCTTATCATGGCAAGCGAAACTGAGGCTGCAGGAGAAAAGAATTATGTTCTTTTTGAGCATCGATATTGAGGAAATTGTTTTATGA
Organism: uncultured Coxiellaceae bacterium; assembly: GCA_964578975.1. GTDB lineage: Bacteria > Pseudomonadota > Gammaproteobacteria > DSM-16500 > DSM-16500 > CAYRUP01. The sequence goes on along the minus strand of CAZOFA010000009.1, from coordinate 4,589 downwards.
AAACACGCGCGGATATAACTGAAGAAATTAGTCCAACAGATTCTGAAATTATAGAATATATACTAAGGAATATTAAAAACGATGCTTTATTAACTGATTATTTTTCAAAATTAAAAAAACCATTAAGTGCTAAAATTTTAACGATGAAACTTTCTTCTGTTCATGACGAGAGTTTAGAGGAAGGAGAATATAATTTATTAGGATACGCAGGTCTTTATTCAAAAAGCTATTTTCAATATCTTGTTCAATTAGCGACGGTTGATGCCATTGATGCCGCATTAGCAGAAGACCCGGTTAATGCCAATAGTGGAGCAGTTTTAGATGTTGTTTTAAGTGCAAATCTTAATCCACCAGCTATTCTGGAGTTAATTCAGAAGGCCAGTAGCGAAGTGATTAGTCATGCGCTAACTAAGGATTGTTTAGGATGGAATCCATTTTTTTGGGCATTACAACGTAACGATGAAATTATTGCTTGTACATTGTTTAAAAAAGCCGGACGTGATGCCTTAATTCAGGCAGTAAAAATGAATTATGCTGGTACAAATATTATTAACCGTATAACTGAAAGACGATACAAACAAATTGTTGTTGATACACTCCTGGAACAATTGGATGTTGAAACAATCGATCTCATGATGTTAATTCCAGATCCAGAAGGTTTTACTCCATTACATCAATTATTACTCGATAAAGATCATAAAGAAGAAAATGAGGCACTGATTTGTTCGTTAGTTTCGCATACAAGTCCTAAAATTTTGTTCGAAATCGCTAAACAACGGTTTGATAAAGATGTGCAACTCAATCTCATTGCAATTCTAATTATGAGAAAAACTTCTCCAAATGTAATTGACGCTATTTTTTCTCGATTAGATAAAAAGGACATTAATGAATTAATGAGTGAGAAAGCGATTTTTGAAATGATGCCTCTTACTTTTGCGCTTGGAATTAAAAACAAATCTGAAAAAAAATCAATAAAATCTATTTTTAAGTTGGCACCAACAAATATCAATGTGGATGTCGATCCTACAATAGTTGCTATGGCCAAATATTTTGATAAAGATACTTTACGATCTATTATGGATAATCCACGTAGTTTACAACAGCATTTATCATCATTGAAGGCAATGACACCCCAAACTGCGGTGAGAGATAAAAAGATTAAAAAAATAGAGAAAAAAATAAAAAAACAGGGAGAGTCTAAGGAAAAAGATAAAGAAAAATTTCTGAATGATTGCGCACTTAATCCTCCATTGCTGAATGAGTTAGTGGAAAAAATGCTTTTGGAAAATGAACAAGTTGATCTTCCAATGAAGGCACTTTATAGTTTGAATAGAGACAATTTAGTGGGGTATCTTGCTCAGCATGCCGATCTGTGTATAGATACCATAAAAAATCTACGCGCCTATTCCATTGTATTTAATTGGCAATATTATCCAGAGTTTGAAAAACGACTAAATGAAGCAAATCTTATTTTGCAGCAACTCATTGATTTCCATATCGCAGCGTTTCGTGAATTCAATAAACATCTACCTGAATCTTTGGCCAAAGTCATTTCTCATTACCTTCCTGTCGGCTTAAAAGATATGGGTGCAAGTGAAGATAACAATGAAATTGTTCAAAATAAAGCGCTTATTCACCGCATACATGATGAGATAGAAAGAGTAGCAAAACCTCCCAAAATAATGGATGTTGCATTGCCCGCTAACACGTCATCATTTTTTGGGAAAAAGAAAGCTGAAGTGAAAACAAAACCAATGGAATGTATTAAAAAATTAGAAGATTCTAAAAAAGCAATAGATGATTTTATCAAAACAGAAAACGAAGCTTTGGAGCAAAAATCAGAAAATAAATTGTTAAAACCAAGAACGCTTGTCCAGTTGAAAGTATTTTATCAACAAAAAAATAATGAGAAAAAACTACTTCAAATTGAAAAACTTGAGAAAGCCTTAGAGCAGGCTAATAAGGAATACAGAGCAGAAAGTTTAAAATTAATGGTACAAGTTTTTGGTACTGCATCAAAAAAATATCTATGGACAGGTATAAATGGATTATATCGAGCACGGCAATTACAAAATGAAGCTAAACAGTTTGGTTATGAATGCCGTGAAACACCACATGACGGAGATTGTTTTTTTCATGCCATTGTTGATCAATTGGCACTGCGAGGATTACCGGATTTAGGTACTTCACCGAACGAAATACGAGCTCATGCGGTAGACTATATTCTAACTCATTTGAATGATTATAAAGATTTTCTAGATCAACATGATGGCGATATCAATGACTTTATAAGTAGAAATATCGATATGGGTGCATGGGCTGATCATTTAATTATTTCTGCGTTATCGCGAGCATTAAATATTAATATTGTTATCATTAGAAGTGACGGTGCAGCTCCAACTATTTTCAAGCAGTCTCATCCTATCACAACATTATATTTAGGCCATGAAGTTGGCCATCATTATCAATCTTTACTTGAAAATATCGTACTGCCGAAAGCAAAAATTTTGCAAGAATATATTGATGCAGCAACACTGGATGAGTCTGTTGTAGTAGCCATGTCGTCTGCAAGTAATAATAACAATTCAGAAATGAGAATGAAAATAGGTTGATGGGACGCAGGGGTCAGATGAAATCTCCAACCTTTTCTTCGCTGTTTCAAATGATTAGTTGAAAATTTTTAATAACGAATTATTATCATTAAATTAATTTGTGCTATTGTTCACACCCAATCTTCATAGACCCCTTCCTTTTTCAAGATATGATTGATTTGAATGGCGATATTAATCTTGAAAATATCTTGATAAAAAATAATATTTAATTTAGCTTAGCACCCGGCCAACCGCTACAACACATTAAGGATAATAATCAATGAATAGTTCTAATAGACCACAAGTATCCGAGGCTGTTCCAAAACTAAAAAATACGATTGGTTTTAGGTTATTTAATCCAGAAAGTAAAAGTACACCATTAGATCAAGTAAAAACAATTCTGCAGCATGCAGCAAAATGTGATTATAACATTCAATTTATCATGGAAGCTCGAGGTATTAATCCACAAAATCTTGAAATCGATACATTGTATTTAAAAAAATGTCAAAATGGAGATGTAATATATTTATTTAAAACTAAAGAAAATAAGCTCAGAAAGCGATATATTGAGGCAGATTACTTGTATGGTGATGCGAAAGATTTGGTACCTTATGTTCTAGATCTTATTCGTTTTAAATACTTGCAAGGCGAATCATATGATTACAACATCCAGATCGTTGAAGATTTTCCAGAATCAATCTCAGACGATACTCTTTATCTAAAAGATAATGACGTTGAATACAAAATCGAATATAGCTTTATAAATAAAGGTGTGCTAGTTCATGGAAGTTTTGAAAAAGCATATTTATCTAATTTAATGAGTCCAGAAGAGTGGTTATCTAAAGTTTTAACGCATATCAAAGAAGAGGAAAATTATCAGCCTCCGTTAAAAGCAGTCGCCATGGCGAGAAAAGATCCTGCGCTAGTTTTAGCAAAAAGTACGTTCAAAGAAGAATGGTGTGGAGGGCGGCGCTGGAAAAACTGTCTCAGTGCATTACAGTACGCAGCCTGGGCTGGTGATACTCCTATGGTTGATGAGTTTTTAGAAACGGTAACTCTTAATATGAAGGCGGTAGCTTTGCATCAATTGGAAGAGGTTCGCGATTGCAAACTCCAGCGTCCGCATTTATCTGCTATTGATCTACTCATCAGCAAATATAAGACGCTATCGCTTGATCGCTATCATGGAGAAGATGGATGGACGAGTTTAACGACTAAAGCATGTTGGCCTGCTATTCGTGATCTACAATTTGGGTCAGTTGTTAACTTGATCCAGCATTTTTGTTCAAGCACACCATTCAGTCCTCTTCCTACATTTAAAGAATTTCCTGAAACACGTTCATTAGTGGCTCGCGAACAATGTCCAAATTCGCTCACTAGTTCGAACATGCCAAAAAAAATGTATGAAACAGATGATCAATTGATACATACTCAATTGATATGGACTTCACATCTGGTTGATCTATCTTCTATCTCTTCATTTGGTAGCGGATTATCTAAGGGTTACGCACAGAAGTGCACCAATGCAGAAGTCCCATTGTTAAATTATGTTGAGGTTGATTACCAAGCTCTCAATGAATTCTATCGACTTCGCAAAGATGAATTAGCTGCACAAATCCAGATGTTAAAAACAAGTTTAGAAAACCAGCCTCTTTCCCCTAGTCCTAGGTAAAATAATTACTCCCCCTTTTTTCTTTCAAGGGGGCTTAACAGTTAAAATTGCCTAGATGCTCGGTGTCTGACCCCTTCTTTTTGCGCGGCGCAAACACCGATTTAATCATCTCAGTGCATCCGCGTTGGTCTTTGTCAACTCTCTAACATTTTTATCGAAGTTAGTTTACGATGACGTAACTTACAAACGCAAACTGTCATTGCGAGCGAAGCGAAGCAATCCAGGTTTTTGACTGACACGCAAAACCTGGATTGCTTCGCTTCGCACCCAATGCCGCTTTTTTAGTTTTCTGTTAATGGGGGAACATCATGGATATCACGAGAATT
>CAZOFA010000008.1:0-41742 GCA_964578975.1 uncultured Coxiellaceae bacterium | reverse complement strand
CGCGATGCTATCACTGGATCCCGCGGACGAGCCGCGGGACGACGTGTTATAGGATTTTTTATGCGCCTTTTAACTCTCGCCTTTTTAGCGGGTGTGTTGCTATTACAACAATTTACGACTTTACCGCCCTGGTATTGGCTGGTGATCATTAGCATCATCGTCATAATCATCGAATTATTTTTAACAAAAAAATCACACCATTTTCGTTTAGTGTCTGCAACGCTAGTTGGATTCGCTTGGACACTCGGCTATGCGCATTTCGTATTAACCAAAAACTTACCGCAAGAATGGGAAGGCAAACCACTCTTCATTCGCGGTTTTATCGCATCCATCCCCACCCATTCCGATCATCGCAGCGCTTTTTTATTCGACGTTAAAAAACCTTTTCCATTGTTAATCAAATTATCTTTGCAAAATCCAAACATAAATTTACACGCTGGCGATGAATGGCAATTCCGCGTGCGTTTGAAACGCATTCACGGGTTAATGAATCCCGGCGGTTTTGATTATGAAGCCTGGGCTTTTCAGACAAAAATTCGTGCGACCGGTTATGTGGTGCGAGCAGAAGAAAATATTTTATTATCACAACATGGGTATCGATATACATTAGATCGCATACGTGAACGCTTGAAAGAACAAATCGAAAAAAATTTACCGCAGTCAAACACATCTCCCTGGATTATTGCGCTCGCATTAGGCGAACGACAAAATATTTCTGCAGAAAATTGGCAAATTTTACGAAACACGGGAACCAATCATTTGATGGCCATCGCCGGTTTGCATATTGGTTTTATGGCGGGATTTATTTTTTTTCTGGCGGAATGGTGTTGGCGCTGTGTGCCGCGTTTGACATTGCTCATTCCATCTTTACACGCAGGCGCAATTGCTGCTTTATTGATGGCATTTATTTACAGCGCGCTGGCTGGATTTTCGCTTCCCACGGAGCGTGCTTGCATCATGCTTTCAGTTACCTTACTCGTTCTCCTGATGCGTCGCATTCATCTCACCTGGCAAAGCTTCAGTGTCGCCTTGTTATTGATCCTCATCATCAACCCATTATCCGTATTAACAGATAGTTTTTGGCTATCATTTTGTTCTGTTGCGCTCATTATTTATGGGGTGAGCGGCAGACTCGCGCCCGCTGGATTATGGTGGAAACTGGGACGAATACAATGGGTGATTGCATTGGGATTAATTCCGTTGAGCATTGGTTTATTTCAAGCGTGTTCGCTCATTTCATTTGTGGCAAATAGTATCGCCATTCCTTGGATTGGATTTGTGGTCGTGCCATTGACGTTGTTCGGCTGTTTTTTATTATTATTTTCGACAAAATTAGCCAGCATAATTTTAAGCGCAGCAGATCATGCACTGCATTTTTTATGGAATATTTTAACCTATCTTTCCCATCTGTCGTGGGCGGTGTGGTATCACATGATTCCAACGCAATGGATTTTATGGGTGGCATTTTTAAGTATGGTGATATTGCTCTTGCCGGCCGGATTTAAAGGACGTTATCTTGGTTTGATCGGGCTTCTGCCGCTGATTTTTTATCACTACCCACGCCCCAATTTAGGCGAAGTGTGGTTTACATTGCTTGACGTCGGGCAAGGCCTTTCAGCTGTTTTGCAAACCAAAAATCATATTGCAGTGTTTGATACGGGTGCGCGGTTAAGTAGTAATTATGATATGGGCGAAAGTGTCGTCACACCTTTTTTGCTTTCCATCGGTGCTAAAAAAATTGATCTGTTAGTGGTAAGTCATGGTGATAATGATCACTCGGGTGGCGCGTTGGCGCTTTATCAGCATTTCCCAATTACTTTAGTCAAAACCAGTGATAAAGAAAAAATATTACCGATCCCCAGTCAATATTGTTTGCGCGGCGAATCATGGGAATGGGATCACGTCAAATTCGAATTTCTTTATCCGCCGGCAGAAAATTTAGATTTAGATAACAACAGCTCATGCGTTTTGCGTGTCACTGATGCAAACAATCAACATATCTTATTAACCGGTGACATTGAAAAATTAGCCGAAAAATATTTAACAACTTTTTCAGCGGAAAATTTAGCGGCAAATATTTTAGTGGCACCGCATCATGGAAGCAAAACATCCTCGACGCAAACATTCATTAATCAAATTCATCCGCAATTTGTTTTATTTCCCGTGGGTTATCGTAATCGCTATCATTTTCCTCATGCAATTGTCATAGAAAAATATTTACAACTGCATGCAAAATTATTTTCGAGTGTGGAAAGTGGAGCGATTCAATTTAAACTATCAGAGCACGATGAACCGATTTTATATCGTATGATGCATAAACATTATTGGTAAATTAATGCTTATGCTCATGCGCTAACAAATCAATTGCCATTAATAACGCAGAATTATCCACTGGTTTTTCGAATGAAACGGTTGCGCCTAATGTTTCAGATAAATCCAAATAACCGGTCGGATCCAGTCGACCACCACCTGAAATAGCAATAATTTCCATGTGCGGATGTTTATCTTTGACTTCAGAAATGAGCGTGATACCGCTTTTTTTCGGCATGATGATATCGGTGACCATGATATCCGGTTCGGTATGTTTGAGAATTTCCGTGGCTTCATCGCCATTGGTTGCGCTTTCTACTTGATGTGACGCACGCGTGAGAATTTGTGCGAGCATATCTCTGACTAAATCATCATCTTCAACTAAAAGTATTTTTGCCATAATCATCCTCCCTACTTTCGGGCAAAAGTATTGTAAACTTAGCACCGTGTCCGAGTTGGCTGGTCGCGATAATTTCGCCTTGGTGATCTTTAATGATCGTGTGCACCGTTGAAAGCCCAAGGCCCGTGCCTTTGCCAACTTCTTTGGTCGTAAAAAAAGGTTCAAAGATACGTTCTATTGTAGTTTGATCCATGCCATGTCCAGTATCGCTAATCTCAATTTTACAATAATTTCCACTGGTGATTCCGGGAAATTGTTTGAGAATGTTATCCGCTGCAGTGACTCGATCAACTTTGATGGCAATATTGCCTTCTCCATCCATCGCATCGACAGCATTATTAATGATATTCACAAACACTTGATGCAACTGGGTTTGATTTCCCATGATTTTACAATCTTCACGCGGGGAATCAAATGAAATAGAAACGCTGGCTGGAATCGTGGGTTTTAATAGGCTGAGCACGCCTTCAATTGTTTCAATTAAAAGGAGAGGATTAAAATCATGATGCTGACGACGACTGAAATCTAAAATGCGTGCAATTAATTCTTGTCCGCGTTTAGCACCTTCCAGCACTTTCCCTAAGTTTTTATACACCAAACTATCTTTCGCGACATCCTCGCGCGACATTTCAACATAACCAATCACTGCATACAGAATATTATTGAAATCATGCGCGATCCCACCGGCCAGTGTGCCAATCGCTTGTAATTTTTGACCTTGCAATAAAGCTTTCTCAAGTTTTTGTTTGCTTTCTTCGGTATGCAAACGTTCAGCAATTTCTTTTTTGAAATGTGCATTAATAATTTCAAATGATTTTTTACTTTGACGTGTGACTTGGGTTAAACGAATCGCGAGGGCAATTAAAAGCACTAACAAAAAGCTTTGTCCCATGATAATCCAATGATCCTCATAGTCCGTCAAAGCATGCGGTTTTGTCAGTTGGAAGTACCATACAATCAGGGAGACAATGACACCCACCAAGGCGGCAACATAAGGTAGCCAAGGATAAGGAGGACGACTATTTTCTTCAGGCAAATCGTGGCTCATTCCTATAGCTTAATCCATTTAAGTCATTGAAGCTATTATAACAAATCAAACTGTACAAAATATGCCATAATAAAGGAATGCAAGAGCGACCCAGCTTGGACATACGAATGATCACTGAAAACGATGATCTTATTATCGTTTCTGAGCGTGATTTCCCCTATCAATATCCTTCTGATTCTAAAGACCCTGGGCAAGAACGTTTTGTCAGTTTTGTGGATAAGATGATTGACGCGCTTAAAGATAATAAAGATAGTCGATTGGCGCTGAATGCAGTCACCAGAGCGGGTCAAATGGAACAAAAAGAAAGTCTTCCTGTTCACAGTGCGCATTTAGGCGATACACATCGAATTCATTGCATTCTTTCAGAGATCGATAACAAAATTGTGTTATTTCTCATTCAGGATGATCCAAAACATGATTATAAATTTGAGATAATTCGATCAAGATATAAAAATAGAGGAATAGAAATTAATTCTCCGGCTCATTGGGAAATGATAAATGATGCAATCCCACCCGCCAGGCAAGCGGTGATTGATGAAGCACTTCAACAAGCACATATACTGCAACAAATAGAAGAAGCGCAGCGCAAAATGGAAGAGCGGCGTCAAGCTCAGATAGCCGGTCACCAAGCATGGGTGCAAGATGAAGCTAAAAAGGAAGCGGATAGAATAGCGAAACAATTGGCTGAGGAAGAAGAAAAAAAACGTCAGGAAGAAGAAGCCGCGAGAAAAATGGCGGAAGAACAAGAGCAAAAAAGAATTGAGGATGAAGAGCAAAGAGCAAAGGATCAAGAAGCACAGAGAATCAAAGATGAAAATTTAAAACAGATTAGCCGAGAGCTGTTTGCGCTCATCGAGAAACAACATCCAGATAAGCATTATGGTTCTTTAACTCAAGCGATTGATAAGCTTAAACTGATACTTGATCCAAATGATTTAAAAATCGTGTTGGATATGCGAAATCCGACATCAGGATCAGAAAATGAGAATCGTACTTTATTGCATGTTGCAATACGATCTTCTAATTTGAAACTACTTGAGTATTTAATCGGTAATAAAATAAATCTGACAAATCAGGATCCTGCTGGAAATAGTGCAATACATCAAGCGATCATAAGGATAAATACCCCGGGCACTCGTTTACCGAAGCAGCTACTCGAACAGATATTAAATGCTGGGGTAAATGCAAATTTACCAAATAAGCAGGGTGCAACGGCATTACAAATTTTATTACAAATGGTTTACGATAATAGAGATACTGCGACCAAAATTCCCTTACGAGGAGATGTGGTTGAGCTTTTGCTGCAACACGGAGCGAAGCTGAACCCAACAGTGACAAAACTTGCTACCGAACTGGGTGTGTTGGGAAAAATGCATGAAATAAGAGATACCGTTGCGAGAGAGAAAAGTGTAGCAAAACAAACGGAAGCGAAAGTGTCGGGTGTAAAAGCGAGTTTATACGGTAAAACAACAGAATTAGACCCAAGTGCTGATTCAAATCCGAGTCCCGCATCTAAAAAAGGTCGGGGTAAAAAACGTTAAAAATGATGAAGTTTAATTACCTGTCCTACCGGCTTTTGCTGATAACAAAATGTTAGTTAAATCCCCCCTAAAAATCATGATATAATCTCGCAATTTAAGAGGTAATCAGTATATACTGCTACCTTGGCAAGAGGTTCTATGTGCAGGGATTCACTATTTAAAGTATTGAGACTATGCAATTAAAGAAAATTAAACTGTCAGGTTTTAAATCGTTCGTCGATCCAACGACCATCCCCATTCCGAGTCATTTAGTCGCTATTGTCGGGCCTAATGGCTGCGGTAAATCAAACATCATTGATGCTGTTTGTTGGGTCATGGGCGAAAGCTCGGCGAAATACTTACGTGGCGAGTCACTGACCGATGTCATTTTTAATGGCTCAACCGCACGCAAGCCCGTGGGTCAAGCTGCCGTCGAATTGATTTTTGATAATCAAGATGGAAGCTTGGGCGGTGAATATGCCAGTTATGCGGAAATCTCCATTCGCCGTGCCATTAATCGGGATAGCGAATCCGGTTATTTTTTGAATGGAACGCGTTGTCGCCGTAAAGACATTGTCGACATTTTCTTAGGCACCGGGCTTGGGCCGCGTAGTTATTCGATTATCGGCCAGAACATGATTTCCCGGATTATCGAGGCGAAACCGGATGATATCCGCGTTTATCTGGAAGAGGCGGCGGGTGTCTCCAAATATAAAGAACGACGCCGTGAAACCGAAAATCGTATTCAGCACACCAAAGAAAACATGGCACGTTTAGACGATATTCGCATGGAGCTTGATAAACAATTAAATACACTCAAGCGTCAAGCCAGTGCAGCAGAAAAATTTAAATCCTTGAAAGAAGAAGAACGCACGATGCGCGCACAATTTTTAGCGGCAACGTGGCGCCAGCATGATGGAAAATTAGTGCAATATAGTTTACAAATTCAGCAACAAGAAACAGCGCTTGAAGCAAAACAAGCTGAATTAGGCGAAATCAATTTAACCACCGATAAAAAACGTGATGAACATCATTTAGCGCTTGAAGCATTTCAAACCATTCAAGGGCGCTATTATGCCGCGGGGAATGAAATCACGCGCGTTGAACAAGATATTCATCATATGCAAGAACGTCAACAACAATGGCAAGCGGATACCTTGCAAGTTGAACAAGATTGTACGGACGTAAAAAATAATTTAAATGACGTTGAACAGGAATTAAATGACCTGACGCACGAAGTGAAAACGCTGGATCCTGATTATCGTGCCGCGCAAAGTGCTGCGACGCTAGCCGCCAAAACGTATAGTGAAGCAGAAGTGGCGATGCAAACCTGGCAACAACAATGGGATCAATTTAATCAAGGTGCCGCAAAAACCACGCAAACCGCCGAGGTGGAACAAACACGCATCGTGCATCTTGAACAACGGCTGGCGTCTATCAAACAACGTAAAAAACAACTAGAAACAGAAGAAGCGCAAATTAATTTTTCGGTACTTGATAAAGAAATTGCAACACTGACTGAGCAAACTTCAAAAACCACCACATTATTTGATGAACAAAATGTGCAATTGAATACCGTTCGTCAAAACATAACAACGTTACAAAACACACAAAAACAAACCGAACAACAATTAGATCAATTGCGCAATCAGTTACAACAATTGCGTGGCCAACAGGTTTCACTTGAAGCGTTGCAACAAACGGCGCTCGGGCAGCGCAATCAACCTGTGCTGGAATGGTTGGAAAAACATAAGTTAGATAAAAAATCACGTTTAGCGCAGCGTGTGGAAGTGGAAACGGGTTGGGAATTGGCAGTTGAAAAAGTGTTGGGCAGTCATTTGCAAGCCGTGTGTGTCGATCAACTTTCCTTGGTCACAGGGCTGATTGATGATTTTAAACAAGGTAATTTATGCGTGTTTGCGCCACATGCTGCGACGGCGACTAGCACACCCAAAGCCACATTGCTGAAAGATAAAATTAAATCGTCATGGTCATTAGATTCATTGCTCGCTGGTGTTTATGCGGTGGAAACAAAGGCATTGGCCTTGGCATTGTGTGAAACACTGAGTCCACATGAATCTGTCATTACCCGTGATGGAATTTGGTTAAGTCCAGCGTGGTTACGCGTGTCGCGCGATGAAAAAAATCCAGCACACGGCGTATTTCAGCGTGAACAAGAATTAAAACAATTAACGCAGCAAATTACGACGCTCGCAGCCAACCAACAAAAATTAGAAGAGCAAGTTACACAAAATCGTACACAGTTAGCAGACTATGAAAAAGAGCGTGACGAGTTACAAAAACGCGTGAATGAATCGCACGCGAATCGTTTGCAAAATGAAACGCAATGTAAAATGAAGCAAGCCCATTTAAACGATATGAAAGCACGAAAAGAACGTGCGCAGAAAGAAATTGATGAGAACATTAAACAAGACGAACAAACACAAAATGATTTAAGCCGCGCACGTAGCGCATGGCAAGAAGCCATGACGCAATTAGAAAAATTAGCGGATCAACGTCAACATTTAGAAAAACAGCGCGATCAATTGCGTGAACGTGTCCAACAAGATCGTCAAAAATTAAATGCAGCGAATGAGTTGAGCCATCAACTGGAAATTCGTTTACAAACCGCTAAATCACAGTGTGGATCATTGCAACAATCCATGGTGCGTATGCAAGCGCAGCTTGAAACATTAGCTCAGCGTAAAGCCACCTTAGAAACAGAATCACAAGCAGGAGCTGTCTCACTGCCTGAATTAGAAAAAAACCTGTCTGTGCTACTCAGCAATCGTCTCCAAGTCGAAGAAGAATTAAATACATCGCGTAGTACAATTAACGCTATTGAGCATGGAATTCGTGAATTTGAAAATAAACGTCAAGGTGTCGAGCGTGAAATTGCAAAAATACGCGATATTTTAGAAACGCTGCGTCTTGAGAATCAGGGCGTTAAAGTTAAGCTCGAAACAATTCACGAACAACTGAAAGAATTACAAGTCGTATTAGAAAACGTTATAAAAGATTTGCCAGAGACAATTTTGCCAGAAACTTGCCAAGAACAACTGGAACAAATCACCTTGCGCATTACCCGGTTAGGCGCGATTAATCTAGTTGCCATTGAAGAATTTTCGTCTTGCTCTGAGCGCAAAGAATATTTAGATAAACAACATGCCGATTTATTGGATGGATTGACCACATTAGAAAATGCCATTGCTAAAATTGATCGAGAAACACGTGCGCGCTTTAAAGAAACGTTTGATGAAGTGAATCGACATTTTGAAGATTTATTTCCAAAAATATTTGGTGGTGGACGCGCCTATCTAGAATTGACGGGCGATAATATTTTAGATGCGGGTGTAGTGGTGATGGCGTGCCCCCCAGGCAAACGTAATAGCACGATTCATTTGTTGTCCGGTGGCGAAAAAGCCATGACCGCGATTGCATTGGTTTTTTCAATTTTCCAATTAAATCCAGCGCCGTTTTGTTTACTTGACGAAGTTGACGCACCACTCGATGATGCGAACATTGGACGTTTTTGTCAGCTCGTCAAAACCATGTCGCAAAAAACGCAATTTATTTTTATTAGTCACAATAAATTAGCGATTGAAATGGGCGAACATTTAATGGGAGTGACCATGCACGAGCCAGGCGTATCACGACTCGTGAGTGTTAACGTGGAAGAAGCAGTAAGTTTAGCAGGCGTATAGGAGAATAAGCAGCATGGATGTTTATTTAGGTTTTGGTTTGTTATCAGCGGCGATCGTGGTATTAATTTTTATCGTGTTTGATCATTGGTATAAATCTAAAAAAAATTGTATGGCTGAAATGACGGGATTCAATGAAAAAAACGCCGATGATTCTGAGTTTGTGTTGGGACATGATTCAAATGAATTAACGCATCTTGATATGCGCGATGATCATCTCGAAAATACCGTCACTTCGACGCACCATGCATTCATTGAAACGCCCGTTGAAATCGATGAACCCGCATCGACACTCACTGACTTCAGTGAAAATGAAACGCCACATGAAATGGCTGAGCCCGAAGCTGTGATTGAAAAACCGGTAAAACCAGTACACTCGGCAGCCTCGCAAGATAGTTTATTGATTATGAGCGTGATGGCGAAACCAAATAATCGTTTTGCGTCATATGATTTATTGCAAGCGATTACGACGGCTGGATTGCAATACGGTGAAATGAATATTTTTCATTATTATCAGCAAACCATGACTGGGAAGACGACGCTTTTTAGTCTCGCGTCTGCGAATAAACCAGGTGATTTTGATTTAAATAATATGGGCGATTTTTCTTGTACGGGTCTAGTCTTTTTTATGGATATTGCACGCCTTTTTGATCCACAAAATGCATTTCGATTAATGTTGGAAACGGCTGAGCGTTTAGCAGAAGACCTGGAAGGCGAATTACGTGCAGATCCACGCACACCGTGGAATGAAAAAAAGGTTTGGCAATATCAGCAAAAAATAATGCAATATAAAACATCCGCAAAATATGACAGTAAAGTTTAATCTAAAGGTAGAAGAGCAGGTTCAAAAGCTTCGCGACGAAATTAACGAGCATAATTATCGTTATTACATATTGGATAATCCCAGTATTTCCGATGCGGAGTTTGATAAATTATTTCAAGCACTCAAAAAAATTGAGGAAGATCATCCTCATCTGATTACATCGGATTCACCGACTCAACGCGTCGGTGCCACGCCACTCAAACAATTTGATGAAGTCGAGCATCAAGTGCCGATGCTGTCGTTGGAAAATGCTTTTTCCGATGAAGATGTTTTACAGTTTAATCAGCGCATACAACAACGTTTAGCGCATAACGAGGCTATTGAATACGCTTGTGAGCCAAAGCTTGATGGTTTGGCAGTAACAATGATTTATAAACATGGCGTCTTGGCGGTTGCGGCCACGCGCGGTGATGGTGCGATGGGTGAAGATATTACCAGTAATATTCGGACGATTCCCATGGTGCCATTGCATTTACGTGGTGATGATTATCCAGACATTTTAGAAGTGCGTGGCGAAGTGTACATGCCAAAACAAGGATTTAACGAATTAAATGCGCGAGCGGAAAAAACTGGCGATAAAGTTTTTGTGAATCCCCGCAATGCAGCGGCAGGTAGTGTGCGACAACTCAATCCACAAATTACGGCATCCAGACCGTTAGAAATTTTTTGTTATGGTGTGGGCGTGGTGAAAGGCGGTCATTTACCTGATTCGCATTTTAAAATGTTGGCGGCACTGAAAAAATGGGGATTGCGTGTGAATCCTGAAATTAAAATCGTGAATAACATTCAAGATTGTTTGAAATATCATGCTGCCATGTTGCAAAAACGTAAGAATTTACCGTACGAAATTGATGGTGTGGTGTATAAAGTTAACGACATTGAACTACAAAAAAAGTTAGGTTATGTGTCACGCGCGCCACGTTTTGCCATCGCGCATAAATTTCCGGCGGAAGAAGTTCAAACGCAAATTGAATCGGTCGAATTTCAAGTAGGGCGTACGGGTGCATTAACACCGGTTGCGCGTTTACAGCCCGTGTTTGTGAGCGGCGTGACTGTGAGTAATGCGACGTTGCACAATATGGATGAAGTAAAACGTAAAGATATTCGCATTGGTGATACGGTCATTGTGCGGCGCGCAGGCGATGTCATTCCGGAAATTGTTTCGGTATTAACCCAGCATCGTCCACGTCACGCAAAAACGATTCACTTGCCGCCCAATTGCCCGGTTTGTCATTCCAAAATCGAACAAATTGAGGGTGAGGCGGTCGCGCGTTGCAGTGGCGGATTAGTTTGTCCCGCGCAACGCAAGGAAGGGATTAAGCATTTTGCGTCGCGACGCGCGATGGATGTTGAAGGGTTGGGCGATAAAATTGTCGATCAGTTAGTGGAAAATAATTTAATAGAAAATGTCGCAGATTTGTATTCTTTGAAATTGAATGCATTAGCGGAGTTGCCGCGTATGGCAGAAAAATCCGCGCAAAATTTATTGGATGCGTTAGAGAAAAGTAAAGAGACGACATTGGCGCGTTTTATTTATGCCTTGGGAATTCGTGAAGTGGGTGAAGCGACAGCGAAATCACTGGCGAATTTTTTTGGTGATTTATCGCCTCTGCTTGCAACTAATGAAGAAGAATTGCAAACGATTGCCGACATCGGGCCAGTTGTCGCGATGCATATTATTGCATTCTTTGCGGTAAAACATAATCGGAATGTGATTGATCAATTATTAAAAGCCGGGGTGCATTGGAAAATAATTCAAGTGACACAGCAAGACTTGCCGTTAGCCGGAAAAACATTTGTTTTAACCGGTACGCTGAATGAAATGTCACGGGATGAGGCGAAAGCGCGACTAGAAAGTTTAGGCGCAAAAGTCACCGGCAGTGTGTCGAATAAAACGAGTTATGTGGTGGTGGGCGCGGACGCGGGTTCGAAATTAGCGAAAGCGGAAAAATTAGGCGTTGCTATTTTGGATGAGAAACAGTTTTTGGATTTATTAAGCGGTTTTCACCCCGAGTGAAATAAACCACGTCGCGGGACGACGTGGTACCGATTTACCGGACAGTAAAGGAGTGACAGGTTGACAACATTTACCTCGTAAAACCATTTCTATTCGCTGTATTTGCTGTCTGTTGGTTTTGGTTATTGAGCTTTGGCATTCTCTTGGGTCTGCTAGCCTGAAATTTTGTCTGCGGGCATGCAGTGACGGGATTTTTATGTTCGTCAGGTTTGGGTTGAGTAATAGATTTTATTAGACTAGAAAAAGATTTCTTGTTTTTAAGATATGTTTTCACTAATGCATGCTCAGCAATATCAGCATCAATCGGTGCGTGATAATCTAATAATTTACCCACCACGGCGGCATGACCATTTTTAACAGCTAAGCTAAGAGCTGTCTCACCCGCTGTAGTAGTTTTAGTTCTTAGATCAACCCTGGCACCATGTCTCAGCAATACTTCTACGTTATGAAGGCGATTATTTTCAGCAGCCTTCATCAAGGGGGTATAACCCCACTCCGTTTGCACATCAATGAGTGCACCTTTATCTAATAACTCCTCAATCACAGCAACTGAATCAAACCCATTTTTATCATTTTTATAATAGACTTCTGCAGCGAATATAAGAGCAGTTTCTTTATCGCCATTTGCTCGTCTCTCATTCACCGTTTTAGCTATTTCCGCGCAAGTAAGTAGTTGCTTCACTATGTTGATGTAACTGCGACGAGCCGCTTCCATTAATAGCGTATATTCGTTTCTTACATTTTGTCCGGCACCTTTTTCCATGAGCAGTTGTACAATTGCTAAGTGATTTTCAGTCACAGCGAAAAGAAGCGCCTCATGAATACTAAACATTTGACCTTTGACTTCACTCGGATGAATACAAGCAGCAAAAATACGAATAACATCATGTCTTGTCTCTACCTCACCGTGAGATAGTATTTCTTTTACTACTTCTAAATGACCGGCAATAGTGGCAAATATCAATGCACGCGTTTGTTCTTCTTTTTTAAACTCTTGTTTTTGTTCAGCCTCTAATTCTAATTTGCGAACTGTTTCGATATCACCTGCTTCTGCCGCTATTTCAAGAGGGGTTTCACTGTGAAACATAAAATTATTTCTCCTATCCGTGTTGGAATTTGTTAAAATACTGCGTCCGATAGAAAGCGTTTACAATAATAAGATAATAAGAGAACAAATACTATGAATAATCAATTAGTGAATTTAATAAAACTGAGTGAGACTCGTTGCGATCATCCCATTCAATGCAAATTAGCTTACGCCACATCAGAAAATTTTTTAGGGCGAATTGTGCAAGGCTATCATGCTGACGCCAGCCATATTTGTCTCATGGCAAAAAACGCAGCGGATGCATTATGCCAAGTGCAAACGATGTTAAATCAACAACAATTAGGATTATTTGTGTTTGATGGTTATCGACCTTTGCGTGCGGTACGTGATTTTGCGACATGGATGAATTCACCGGTGCAAGATGAGTATGAACTCACACGCAAAAATATTCATTATCCTCATCTTGAAAAAAGCCAACTGTCGCAATTGGGTTATGTCGCCGCTAAAGTGTCAAATCATTGTTATGGCGATACAATTGATCTCACGCTGATTGATCTTAACAATAATCAATTGCTGGATATGGGCGCATGCTTTGATTTTTTTGGTGAACTTTCTCATACCACCGCAACTGAAGATGACATTGGAAAAGCTGCATTTAATCATCGACAAATTTTATCAACCACAATGCAACAAGTTGGCTTTAAACCTTATGTCAAAGAGTATTGGCATTTTGAATTTCAAGAACGTTTGATTGATACCCCGATCGATATTGAAATTACTGCTGCGATGAGTGAATCGGGCACATGAGCAATCGTGCCCGATTTGCGATATAAATTACTTAATATCAGTAACTCTGCAAGAGTTTAACGGAACTCCCACTTTCTGAAAAACATTTTGCACATCTTGTTCAGAATATCCTTTTTGACGAGTGGCTTGCAGAATACCACAACCTCCCATGCGATAGTTTGTTCGCGGACTCCAGTAATCCATATTGGCCGCTAACACAACTTGATAGGCTTTATTGACCGACCAACCGGGTGTCGTGCTTAACAAATAAAACATTTTGTTATACACACCACTTGCATCATGCACATCCATGCCACGCACAAAGTTAGCCGCATTATCAATCGAATGACCATCTAAGGGTGGGTTGTTGTAATAACGCATTGGCTTGCCATCTTTCGCAATACTTTGGCCTGTCGTCCAATCTTTTCCATCCCAGAACCAAGTAAATCCTAGCGTATCACGTAGATAACTCAGAATAGCGACGCCAGTGATATCGGAAAATGCTTCATTGATAGCGCCAGATTGATTTTCATATTTTAAATCGGAAAAATGTTCAGTGACTAAGTGAGCAAATTCATGGGCGACACCATCACCATCGGTTAAAGGTGAAAACTCTTTTCCGCCATTACCAAATACCACTTGTTGTGGGCCATTGATCCCAGATTCTTGCAAACAGCTGGGGCCGCAGGCAAACGCATTATCCATTGGACCCACATGAGTGATTATGCGTACCGGTAATGAATTTCCCACTGGGGTTGCGACTTTATATTCTTTCATTAACATCGCTATGGTTTGGTTCACAAAATATGACACATCATTCACGGGTGATAAACCATCATTGATTGGTGCAAATCCGCCATCGTTTAAATTTGCATAAAGTGGAGCGGTGCATGGATAAGAAAAAGCGACTATGTTAAAGCGTTTTTCATCCGCACTTGAGAAGGGTAAATTAAACGATAATTGTTTTTCGCGTTGATTTTTTAAATTGATGACTCTCACGATATCATTCGTAAAAGTACATTTACCTTCCGTGGGGCTGATTTGAATGTCTAACATGCCTAATGAATTAACGCCGGGTTGTGAGGTGCCATATTGAAATTTGCCAGGGCGATAGGATAATCGATCAACGCTCACACCACCAAAACCTTGCCCGGATTCAACTCTGGGTAAAGCATCCCATTGCTGTAATATTTTCCCATTGTTTGCATCGATAATATAGGAGGGTATGGCGGGTCCATTCGCAGCATGACTTAAATAAGAAATATGATAGGCAAGCAGCGCTTTTGGTGATACATCGGCATCGAAATAAATCACTTTTTCGCTATTAATTCCATCCGCAACGAAATTGGTGCCCACCGCAATTTTTTTCGCTTGTTCAAGTGAAATTGCGCCATTTAAATTTGTGACATCGCGCTCAATACCCGTAATGACTGAACCGGTGATAATAGTATTTGATTTTGCGCGATGAAAAATAACTTGTGAGCCAAAAACTGGTAATCCGCGATAATATTGATCATAACGCGCATGACTTATTTGTTCCTGATCCACTTGACCTTTTAAAAATTCAAACGTGTTAATCGAGCTATTATTCGTGCTTAAATGAGGTAACTGTAATCCTGCTGGAACTGGCACAGTTTGTTTGAGTGAGAATTTTTTTAATAATGAACCATAATCGTTGACTTTTCCCCAGACCATTTCATCTTGGGCGGCAAAACTTACTGTGATGGGTGAAATGCAGGTGATAAGCGCTAATCCTTGAAACAACTTCTTCAACTTCCATGTCTTCATATCGATTCTCCATAATCCATATTATCCATAGTGAGGAAATCATTTATTGCTCAATTAGTCTAACGTAGTTTCAAGAGTTGTTAAATATAAATCTGTTTGCGTTTTCCTTCGGGCATGGGGAAGAAACCGATTTCGCAGAGATACTTCAAATAAAGACGTAATAAAGTGTCATCCATTTCAGGATATGGAATGTTAGCTTTTTCAAGTGCGCACATGGTGTGTTTCATTTCAATAATATCGGGTTTTTTTGGGGTGTCTTGAGCGAGATAATGGGGTAAAAATGGAAATAATGCATTGTCATGTTTGATGGTCGTTAAATGCTGTATCCATTCTTGATGCGAACAAAGTTTAATGGGATATCCATAATTGTTTAACCATGAAATCAAATCCGTCCACATAATTCCCTTTGGATGATCTAAGTGAAAAACATGTGATTTCTCGGGATTTTGCGCTGAAAGCATCACAATTGCCTTTGCTATAAAATCGACAGGCAGAACGCTTACTTTAATATTCCAACGCGGCGCATATTTTAATTGTATGCACCCTTTAATTAATAAAAGTAATTTATCATTCATGGTAGTGATACCGGTATCTGATTGACCCCAGATATAACCCGAGCGGTAAATAGAAATAGGTAAGCCACGATTTTTTAATTGTGTGAGTAAGCGTTCAGAAACCCATTTGCTGATGGTGTAACCACCCACTAATTGACTCGCATTGGCATCACAAAAATCTTCAATGAGATGACCTTCTTCATCACGTTTATTTGCAGCAGCTAATGTAGAAATATAATGGATGGGTTTATCATGATATTTTAAGGCAAATTTAATGACTTCAAGTGTGCCTTGTACGTTGTTGGCGCGTAAATTTGAATACGATGAAACCGTATTAATTTGTGCGCCGCAATGATAAATCACATCAATTTTGCTAGCAAGATTATTGTAAAGTTCTACATTGATGCCAAATTGATCGCGACCAATATCACTTTCAATCATGACAATCCTTCGATTCGCCAAGGAAATTTCACTCGACAATTCGTATTGATCGATATTGTTAATCAGGCGTGTGGCAATGCTTTCAAACTTTCCTTTGCGAATCAGACAGTAAATTTTGGCTTCGGTATTTTTTAACAATTCACGTAATAAATAAATGCCTAAAAATCCAGAAGCACCGGTGAGTAAAATTCCTTGAGGTTTATGGCAAGATTCGCTTAATACTTTATTCGGCATGATGTCATCATGTAATACGGCATCACGATCAATTTCTTCTTGGATGGAAGATTTGTACGTATATTTTTTACCGTGAGAATCAATGTATTCAGCCATGATGGGAATAAACGCAATATCAAATAATATTTTTTCCGGCATGGCCACGTTGAATTTTTTTAATATCCGGACAGACAGTTCGGCCACTAATTGAGAATTTCCACCCAGATCAAAAAAATTATCAATGATGCTAATTTTTTCGTGATTTAATAAATCACACCAAATGTCATAGATCACTTTTTCAGTTTCATTGCGTGGTTCAGCATAATTTCTTTCTAATAATTTTTCGAAATCTTTGGGGGGAGGTAACAAACGCCAATCGACTTTTCCATTAAATGTCAGCGGTAAATGCGATAAGGTGCTAAATACCGTTGGAACCATGTATTCAGGCAGTTTTTGTTTAAGCGCACTGCGTAAGCTACGTTTTGCGGCTGCGCTATGCAGCGTTTCCATTAAGTTGTGAGTTGATAAAAAGTATTCAATACTTTTTTGCAGTAAAGTTTTTTGTTTATTTGTCTCTTCAAATTGAATACCAGCACGTTGTCGATGTTGCCAAATTACTTTTCCTGTTAGCCATTCTGTTTCGCTGAATCCAGGCAATTTAAAATTGAGTTTAATGATTTGTCCGATCATTAATTCTTCCGTGCCACCGGTGATGGCAACGCCTGATTTAGAAATATCTTCGGTGAGAGCTTGCATATAGCGTGTGTTATTGATCGAAATAAGGCAACGTTCTTGATAAGGAATGCGAATTCGATCGAGATTTGGCACTAAATATGCGATTAATGTTTTTTCCCCATTGGCTAATTCTTTGGTAATCACCACGACTTCATTGACATCTGGAAATTGATTAATCGCGGTTTCAATTTCAGTGAGTTCGATACGATATCCACTAATTTTTACTTGGTGATCAATGCGACCGACAAATTCTAAATTTCCATCCTTCAGCCAACGCACTAAATCGCCAGTGCGGAAAACTTTTGCATCGGGATCATTGCTAAAAATATTACGCACAAATTTATCATGCGTGAGCTGCGGGCGATTTAAATATCCTGCAGACAAGTTAGCGCCACCAATTAATAATTCACCGACATTTCCAATCGGCACTAATTCCATGTGTTGATCGACCACATACACTTCTGAATTTGCAATTGCACGCCCAATGGGTGGAGGCGCGTGTTTCTGTTTTTTATCAGGAATGCTATTGGCATGATAAATTTTCATGTAAGTGGCTTCAATGGTGGCTTCCGCAGGTCCATAAATATTCCAAATGTCAAAACTAAATGATTGTGTCGGATAATGTGCTAGCATTTCTCCGCCTAATTTTAACGTGCGAAGATTCAGTTTATCAGGCCATGGGGTGTTTAATAATACTTGTGCATAAGCAGTCGGCAAATCACAAATCGTTATTTTTTCTTCAACTAACCAGTTTAGAAATGCGATAGGCGTGAATTTAATGCTGTCATTTGCAATATGTACACTTGCACCGGTTAATAAAAATGGAATGGTTTCACAAAAAAATGTATCAAAACCTTGTGAGGCAAATTGGGAGGCGCGATCATTTGGCGAAATATCAAAACACACCCTATACCAATTGGTTAAATTAATTAAACTTGAATGTTTAATGATGACACCTTTGGGTTGTCCTGTTGTCCCAGAGGTATAAATGACATAAGCATAGCGTTCATTGCTGTCTAATTTAGCCAGAGGAAGCTGTGTCGGGAAATGTTTAATGGAAGCATAACTGTCATCAATGACTACCGTTTTATACAAATCTTCTTTCGGAATACGTTGCGTATGATTCACCAAAATAAGATGAGTGTTACTATCTTCAATAATAAATTTGATATTTTCATCCGCGTATTTTGGATTAATCGGTACATACACTGCACCGATTTTAAAAATGGCAAACATGGTTGCAATTAATAATGGCGAACGCTCCATTAAAACTGCAATCGTATCACCATAGCGAATTTTTCTTTGTATTAAAAGATGAGCGATTTGATTTGATAATTCATCAAGCTGTTTATACGTCATGACAGTTTCATTGTGAGCGATGGCAAGATTATTCGGTGTTTTTTTCACTTGCTGAGTAAATAGATTATGCACGCATTCATTTTTTCGCGCATGTAAACGCTTATATTCTGTTTTACTCCATTCGTATAACAATTCTCGTTTTTCATTTGAGGTTAAAATTGAATAATGTGTGACGAGTTGGTCTGGATCGGAAATAATTTTATTGAGAATTATGAAAAAATGTTCGATTAAATTCGTCGAACTGTCATGACTAAATCGAGCTCCGTTACACCATAATTCTAATTTAAGTGTGGGTTTTTCATCATATACTAACACTAACGGATATTGTTTAGGATTCAAATCCGCGATGGCTGTTTTTTTCCCGCGAGTTGATTTTTTCTGTGGGCAAAGTAACAAATAACGAAATAAGTTATTAAATAAATTATTTTCCTGAGCTTGTTTGGCAAACGATTTTATATTTTTTTGATTTTTTGTTAATTCATCTTGAATTTCTTTAAAATAAGTCAGTATCGTTTCTTCTTCATAGATAGTTGAGCGCACAGGAAGAATTGGTTTTAAAACTGAAATCTTTTTCTCATTGGTTCCTTTTACAAAATACGCAGTGCCATACATGATGTCGTCTGCGGTGGAATAACGATTGAGTAACAATCCCCAAATTCCATGGATCACCGTGCACACAGAAATCTTATATTTTCGCGAGAATTTTTTTAATGATGCTTTGGTATTGCGCTCAAATGTGATTTTTTCAATAAAATAATCATCATGCAATTTTTTATCTAAATCAGGGGAATTAGTATCAAAATACTCCAACCACACTTTCGAGTGCGAAGGAAAGTTCTCGATGAGATGTTGCCAGTAACCACCTGTATTATTTCGTTTTTTTGTGGTATTTTTGCCTGTTCGCATAGTGGAACTCCTCGTCTCACCACGCCAAAATACAACCATCCTTAATAGTATACACCAAGACATTAAGCTAAATTTTATCGATTATAAGAGGCTATACTTGTAGTTATGAAGACGCGATTTGAAGTTCCTGTGACATCCAGCGTTGAGGAATATAGGGCTCAATGTGAGGATCCAACGAAGACTCAAGTTTGGAGTGGTTATGCTGAAAAAATTAAGCATGATCTCAATATTAAACATCATCCAGTTATTGCTACTTTTGTGAAAGTATTACCGGAACTCATTAAAAATACGATGGATGCTGTCAATAAAGCTAATGCAGAAATGGAAAAAAAAGCTGAAGAAACAAAAGATCCCGTAAAAAAAATAAAACATGGCGTGCTTACGGTCACAGCGTCAATTGAAAAAGGTCAAATCCTCATTGAAATTCTCGATCACGGCCCAGGTTTTCCTGCAAAAATGGTTAATGCGGATGGATCGGCAAAAAATTATAGAGAGAATTTATCTGACGAAGTCGAAGTAACCAAAACCAAATCTGACAAAGTCGAAAAAGATCAAGCGGGTGGACGCGGGCTTGGTTTGTCGAGCGCACAATATTTTTTAGAAAGTTTTCAAGGCGACTCAGCACTTTATGTCGCGAATAAAGATGGACATGCTTGGATCAAACTCACTTCGCCTGTTGAGATAGATGTTAAAGAAATCCAAAGCCACTCTTATCGTACCGAACAAGCTTTAATACAATATGCAAAGGAGAGTGGGGATGAGGAGTTGGCAGCGAAGATCCAAGAACGAGAAATACCAGGCGGTGAAATTGAATTTTTAGAAACGAGTTCGGACAGTGATGAGGATGTGGATAATGAGAGACGTCTTAGTGCTACCTTTGATATCGAGAAAATGAAACTCCCTCCCAAAAATTTCTTTGCTAAACACAGGAGTGATACTGAAGAAACCACTTCGCGTCGTAATAGTATTTCTAATAGCGACAATGCAGATAAAGATGAACCTTTACCTCCGCTCGTCATCCGAACAACATCTCCTAAAGCGGCTAAGACCGATGAAAATGAAAATCAGTCTCAAGGAGAAAAGTCACTGAATAAATTTTTTGAAAATAACCCTCACACTCAACCTGAATCGCCGCAAAATAAAAAAGACAAGAGAAAATTGACACCGGGTTCAACATAATCTTATTTTTTCGTCATCCCTTTTCCACTATTCTTGGAAGGAGTTTTGGTCGGTGAGCCTTCGCTGCTCGATTTTCTTCTTAAAAAAGAATGGTCGCTGATTGTCGCGTTAGGGTTTTCTTCTTCAACACGTTTTAACGAAACGGGTCGAGGAGGGGTTGTTTCTATTGAATTACGACGACTTCGCGTGGGTTGTTTATTTTCTTTGTGAGACTCATCACTGTCACTATCTAATTCCGGAAAGGGTAATTTGTTGCGATCCGGAGACGGATCAGAATCACGTCGGAACTTGAAAGGCGTTTCATGTCCTTGAGCAGGTGTTTCAGGGTAATCTCGCGAATATTCTCGAGAATGATGACGTGCATGTTTTCGCCCGGGTGTTTGCGGATTGTAAGCGGGAGTTTCTGAATAATCTCGGTCATTATCCGGTGTTCCAACATCGGTTGAATTTTTTCGCGATTTGAGAGGCGTAGTTTTAGACGTATCAGAAAGCTCGACCTTTTGTTTTATCGCGTTTTCATTTTCACCGAGAACCGATTCTTTTTTTTCATCTGGAGTAGTAGCAAAACGATCAATTGCCAAAATTGGGTTCATTCTTCTTTCTTCGCAATCAAGTACAAATTGAGAAACTTTTATAGAATGAACAAGGTCAGCAAGAATTTCGTGCTGTTTAAAATAAGCGGGAGGAATGCTGTGAATTTGAGAAACTCTAATATTCGACTGAAGAATAGAGGATGATTTTTTTGCAAGTAATTGAACGAGTTCCGGATTTATTTTATGTGCATCAATATTTTTTTTGATAATCGTTATATTATGATTATTTTCTTTAATGATGCGTTGAATATCTTGAGCTGAATGGTCTGCATTAATGATTTGTATGGCTTCAATAGCAATTAGTAAAGACTCTAAAGATTCACTTTGACTGGTTGTGCTCCTGCTCATCACACTTTGTAGAAATGTTGTAAATTCAGATTTCGATTGTGGTCTAAGCGCAGTCAGCATCGCTACAATTTTTTGAAATGAATAATAGCGATCATCCGCGGTAAATCTTTTCTCTGCTATTACATCAGAGCCAACGCATTCATCTATCCATTCATAAAGAAGAGCGAATAATTTTTTCGCTGACTTAGTCCCGAGTTTTGCCTTATTCTCAATGAGCAACTCCACTAGGTCTGCATTCGCAGTTGAAACTGCACCATACAATGCAGTATGACCCAGCTGGTCAACTTTGTTAATGTCGACCACCTTCAGCAGTGATTGAATGATATGTTTATAGTACGGGCTCATCGTGCATGCAGTTGTTAAAGGTGTTTGACCGGTGGCAGGATCTGCTTGATTGAGAAATTTAGCGATATGCGGAATTGCAATGATTGCATTAACAATTGAATTAAATCCACCTCTGATCGCGCGATGTAAAAGACCTTGTTTTTCTAATAGAGTAATTAATTGAGAGCTATTTTCATTTTCTTTAATATATTTTACGATAATCTGGATACGAACAGCATTTTGCGGATCGCGTTCCGGATGATAACTATAGACTTTATCACCCGTGTTGGGATCTGGGATTATGTTTGTTAGTCCATTAACAGCCTGCAAAAACTCCTCTTTAGTCGTTTTTCTACTGTTCATCCATTAATTATAATCTAATTTGCAGCAGGCGCGTTTTTTATTATCGTATTGTATTTATTGGCTATTTTAATCTAATAGCTCACGCATTTTTGCTTTAATCATTTCAATGGCAATACGATTACCGCCACCGCGCGGCACTATAATGTCCGCATAACGTTTAGAGGGTTCAATGAATTGTAAAAACATCGGGCGCACGGTTTCTTCGTATTGGTTAATAATCGAATCAAAAGAACGACCACGTTCATGCAAATCACGTTTCATGCGACGAATTAAACAAATATCCAGCGCAGTTTCCATAAAAATGCGGATATCCATCAATTCACGCAACGCTTGCTCAACGAATAATAAAATTCCTTCGAGCACAATAATCGTATGTTGACCAATGAGTCGCGTTTCTTTTTCACGTAAATGTTGTGAATGATTATAAATCGGAACATTGACTGATCGGCCGGCTTGTAAATCCAATAGATGTTGATGAAGCAATGCATGGTCGAGTGAATTAGGATGATCGTAGTTAATCTTCGCGCGGTCTTCGAACGGAATATTGCTGTGATCTTTGTAGTAAGAATCTTCAGAAATCACGACCACTTGATTTGAGCCCAGTTCATTGACAATCGTATTTGCTAAAAGACTTTTGCCCGATGCGGATGCACCTGAAATACCGATAATAATCGTTTTTTTGGTCATGGTGATTTCCTTAATAATACGTATAAAGCACCACTGCTTCCGTTATGCGGTGTGGCACTACAAAATGCGAGTACTTGTGCAGTTTGGCGTAACCAATGATTTAATTTATTTTTTAAAATGGGATGAACCGCATTACGTCCTTTTCCATGGATAATTAATACCTGCTGAATGCCATCTTCTTGGCAGTGCAGTAAAAATTGACTGAGCGCTTCGCGTGCTTGTTCCACTGTTTTCCCATGCATATCTAAAATGGCATTTACATTATATTGGCCTAAACGCATTTTGCGAAGTATTTTAGGCGAAACACCCGAGCGAATAAATTGCAAAAGTTCATCGTGATTGACAGGAGGAAGTGTTTCATAATCGGAGAATTGAAATCCTATAGCGACATTTTCATTTTCTGGCTCAGCGCGACGTTTTTTGAAGGCACGGGGTGCCGTTTTGGGTGGAGGCACTTTGGTGTGAGCTAACGGTTTAACGCCACGTACGGCGTTTCTAAAAAGTGATTTTTCCTCATCACTCAGTTCAGGTTTTTTTGGTTTGCTCATGCCCTGATCTTATCTTAATAATCAGGTTTTTTCTTAGAAAATTTGCTAAAATAGGGGTTTTGTAAGTGATGTACACGTTAACCCTATGAATGATAAAGACATATTACAACGATTTCTCTTTGAAAATGCGCAAGTTCGGGGTGAAATTGTCCACTTAGAGACAAGTTTTCAAACCATTATAAATCAACATAATTATCCGCCTATTCTGCAAAAAATATTAGGCGAAATGTTAGTGGTGGTGAATCTACTTTGTGCCAGCATTAAATTTAACGGTCGGGTGACCGTGCAGTTTCAAGGAAAGGGAAAATTAAAACTTTTATTGGCGCAATCCACCCATGAGTTGAATATGAGAGGATTGGCTCAATGGCAAGGTGAGCTCAGCGCGACAGAACTACAAGCAGAACTGAAAGCAGGGTTACTCGCCATCACGATGGATCCGCAGGACAGTACGCATAACCGCTATCAAGGAATGGTGGCATGGCATGGGGATTCGCTCGCGCACTCGATTGAAGGTTATTTTATTCAATCCGAACAAATTCCCACACGGCTATGGCTCGCCGTGGATGAGCAGCGTGCGGCAGGATTTTTAATTCAAGCGCTGCCACACGATGGCATGAAAGATGATGAATCAGCGGATTGGGAACATATTTCGCTGTTAACGGACACGCTCACGGCGCATGAATTATTGAATCTGGATCATAAAACGTTATTACGTCGGCTGTATGTCGAAGAAGATGTTCGAATTTTTGCGCCGACACCCGTCAGTTTTCGTTGCACTTGTTCAACGCAACGCAGTGAAAATGCATTACGCATGTTGGGGCGAGAGGAAGTGGATGAAGAATTAAATCAAAAACAACAAGTGGTCGTGACATGCGAATTTTGCAATAACGAATTTGTTTTTGATCGAGTCGATATAGAACGAATTTTTAAACCAGGTGATGCAGGCACATCTGCACAGGTACATTAGGTGTTTTTATGAGTAAGAAGGTAGTGATTATAAGTATTATCGTGTCAGTCGCGCTGGTGTTTTACATCAAACATCATCGCAATCATATGTCTTCCGCCGAAGAAAGTGTGGTGGTGGATACGAGCACCGTGCAAACTGCGCGCGTTCCGATTGAAGCACATGTGATCGGCACATTATCCGCAATGAAAAATGTTGAAATCACACCGGAATCACCCGGTCATGTGGCAAAAATATTTTTTCAAGATGGCGGTGTGTTTGTAAAACAAGGCACGAAATTGGTGCAATTAGATGATGCGACGTATCAAGCAAAATTAAATTCAGATAAAGCGAATCTACTTTACAGTCAAACCGATTATGACCGCAAAGTGTTATTAGGCAAGCAGGGTGCCATTGCACAACAAGCGATTGATCAAGCACGTGCTGATTTAGAAACAAAAAAAGCGGCTGTCGAACAGAGTCAAGTGGATGTCGATAAAATGCTGTTAGTCGCACCTTTTGATGGTGTGCTGGGAAAATTTAATATTAGTCCTGGGGATTATGTGACGACCGGAGAAAAAATTGTTTCTTTAACTGATATTCAACATTTGCACGTTGAATACTCTGTCTCGGAAAAATATTTACCGCAATTAAAACTCGGACAAAAAATTTCAATAACCACAACGTCATATCCAGACAAATCATTTCCCGGCACTGTCACATTTATTTCACCCACGATCAATAATGATGATCGTACCATTGCATTATATGCGGATGTGGCAAACGATCAGAATTTATTGACGTCTGGCATGTTTGTGAATGTGACACAAGAATTAGGGATGGCTGAAAATGTGTTAGTTGTACCGGCAAATTCGTTAGTGCCCACCATCAGCGGTCAACAAGTTTTTAAGATTAAAGACAATAAAGCCTTACCGGTTGATGTGAAAATTGGTGAGCGCTTGCAAAATACCGTGCAAATTACCGAAGGATTATTGCCAGGTGATGTCGTGGTGGTGGCGGGACAACAAAAATTAAGAGAAGGGACACCGGTGCAACTCTCTCATCCCAACACAAAGTCTTAAATGAGGTTGTTTCATGAGTTTAACTGAATTTTTTATCCGCCGTCCTGCGTTTACTATCGTCATCAGTTTAATGTTGACGATGATTGGTATTTTAAGTTTTTCGCATCTACCGGTGCGTTGGGTGCCGAATATTAATCCGCCGATCGTGTCGATTTCTACAAACTATCCCGGCGCGAGCGCCAGTCTCATCGAAACACAAATCACGACGCCCATCGAGTCCGCTTTAGCCGGTGTGGATGGCATCGAAACATTATCTTCATCCAGTAAACAAGATGGAAGCTACATCAATATTGAATTTAAATTAGGAAAAAACATTAATACTGCGGTGGAAGATGTACGCAGCGCGTTACAACATATTTCAAGTTCTCTGCCGACGGATGCCAAAACGCCAGATGTTGAAAAAGCCGATCCGAATAGCATACCAATTATGTTTATTGCATTTTCGGATTCGCATCGCACGGCGGAAGAAGTCAGTGATTATGTCAAACAATATTTATTACCGCGCTTTCAATCGGTTGATGGTGTGGCAAGTGTGGATACTTATGGCGAACGTACTTCAGCGATGCGCATTTGGCTTGATCCAGGCAAAATGGCGGCGGCGAATGTCACGGTTGATGACGTCAACAATGTATTAACCCAACAAAATGTTGAAGTGCCGAGTGGAAAAATTCGTGGTGCCACGCGATTTTATAGTGTGGTGACGAATGAAAAGTTAAAAACGGCCGCCGAATTTAATGATTTAATTATTCGTGACGATCAAAATCAAATTGTGCGTTTGAAAGATATTGGGCAGGCGGTTGTAGATGCCGAAAATTCTGATACGTTGTTTCGAGTCAACGGCCAATCCGCGCTTGCGTTAGCGGTGATTCCACAATCCACTGCTAATCCATTAGATGTCGCTAAACTCGTACAAAAAGAATTTAATCAAATTCAAACAACATTACCTCAGGGCATGCAAGGTACTATCCCATTTAATCAAACTGTTTTTATCAAATCATCCATCAATCACGTCTATGAGTCGTTGTTTGAAGCGGTTTTATTAGTGTTAGTCGTGATTTTATTATTTTTAGCCAGTATTCGTGCAGCGCTGATTGCGATTGTGACCATTCCAGTTTGTTTAATCAGTACCTTTGCGGTGATGTATCTTTTTGGTATTACGATCAATACGATTACGTTGATGGCATTTGTGTTAGCGATTGGTTTAGTCGTGGATGATGCCATTGTCATGCTAGAAAATATTACGCGGTATATTGAGTCCGGCATGAAGCCTTTTGCGGCAGCGATTAAAGGAAGTCGTGAAATTGTTTTTCCCATTATTGCGATGACCATGACGCTCGCAGCGGTCTATGCACCGATTGCAATGACATCGGGTATGTTAGGTGTAGTTTTTTGGGAATTTGCCGTGACGCTGGCCGGTGCGGTGATTATTTCAGGAATTGTGGCTTTAACCTTATCGCCGATGATGTCTGCACGATTACTCAAACCGCATCACACAGGTGAATACAGTCAATGGTTGCATCATAAATTTAATGTGTTGCAAGAAAAATATCATCGCTTGTTAATTAAAGTCATCGCAAAAAAATTCATGATCGTGATGATTTTGTGTTTGGTGGGCGTGACGGGATATTTTATTTTTCGCACCTTACCGTCTGAAGTGACACCGATGGAAGATATGAGTGAAATTGATGTCTATGTCTCAGCACCACGTGACGCCAGTTTTGATTATACCAGTTCGTACATGAGTCAAATGGAAGCGATTTATAAAAAAATTCCTGAAGTGCACTCCTTTGTTTCGCAAGCGGGATTTTGGGCCGCCTCAAAAGGCATGCAGTTTTTGGATTTAGTGCCGAAAGAGCAGCGTGGGCGTGGTGAAATGCAAATTCTAGCAGAGCTTAATGAAGATATTAAAAATATTACCGGTGTTGAAGTGAATGCGGCCCCGGCAGTTTCTCCGTTAATGTGGTTTTCTGATGATGATGGTTCTTCGGTCTCCATGCGCTTGATGTCTTCGATGGATTATAAAGATTTACATGATGTGATGCAGCGTTTGATTGATCAAGTGCGTAAATCGCCCGTGTTCCAGCATGTGGACAGTGGATTAAAATGGGATGGTTCGCAATTTGAGATTTCAGTGAATCGCGACAAAATGGCAGATATGCATGTCTCCATGCAAGATATTACCAACACCATTTCCACTTTTCTGGCAGGACATGAGGCAGGACATTTTATTTATAACGGTAATTTATATAATATCATTGTGCAAATGAATCAAACCGGTTTAGCGGATCCCAATATTGTGTCGCAGTTGTATGTGCACAATGTGGAAAATAAGATGGTGCCTCTATCCAATTTAGTGACATTGACTGAAACGACGAATCCTGAATCCTTGCCGCATTATGATCGTCTACGTGCAGATACATTACATGCCATGATAACGCCTGGATATACCATTGCGAATGCAGTAAAAGCCTTGCAAATCGCGGCTAAAAATGTGTTGCCAGATAATGTGAAATATACATTTGAAGGCGAGGCAAAAACATATTTGGATTCCAGTGGAAAAATGAATACGACTTTTCTTTTGGCACTGATTTTTATTTATCTCGTGTTGGTGGCGCAATTTGAAAGTTTCATTGATCCATTTATTATTTTATTAACCGTGCCATTTGCAGTCATCGGTGCATTAATCACTTTAAAAGTGGCGGGCGGCAGTTTAAATATATATAGTAATATTGCTCTCGTGACATTGATTGGGTTAATTGCAAAACACGGAATTTTAATTACCACATTTGCGAATCAATTGCGGGCGCAAGGAAAATCAATTGAAGAAGCGGTGATTCAAGCGGCAAAATTACGCTTACGTCCGATTTTGATGACGACAGCGGCGATGGTGTTAGGCGCATTACCATTGGCATTTGCCACGGGCCCTGGTGCGGAATCGCGTCATCCATTAGGTTGGGTAGTAGTGGGTGGTTTGTTGCTGGGAACATTTTTTTCTTTAATTGTAGTACCCGTTGCTTATACTTACTTGGCAAAATTTAAAAAAGAACCTCAGGACGAATTGTTATATGATTAACTTATTTTATGATTTCATCCCCGTTTTATTATTTTTTATTGCATTTAAATGGTATGGAATTTATGTTGCAACTGTGGTGGGCATTGTTGCAACGGCTTTGCAAGTTGTTGTGACACGATTGTGGAAAAAAAGTTTTGATCGCAAACAGCTTATTACCTTGGGCATTTTTCTTTTATTTGGCGGCATGACGCTCTATTTTCATAATCCCATTTTTGTGAAATGGAAACCGACTGTCATCTTTTGGGTGTTCGGTGGCGTGCTGTTGCTGAGTCAATTTATTGGTAAAAAACCCTTGGTTCAGCGCATGATGGAAGGAATGTTGGAAGGTGATAACAAAAAACCACCTGAATTGGTTTGGAAAAAAATTAATTTTGCTTGGGCGGTATTTTTTATTGCATTAGGTGCGGTGAATATTTTTATTGCTTATCATTTTAGTACCGATGTGTGGGTGAATTTTAAATTTTATGGGATTTTAGGGTTGTTGTTTGCATTTAGTTTTGTGCAAGCAATGTATTTGGCGTGTTTGATGAAATGAATAGAATTGAGTTGATTAAGCGACGATTGCAGGGTGCGTTTTCTCCGAGTTATTTGGAAGTGATTGATGATAGTGATAAACATCGGGGGCATGTGGGTAGTCGTGATGGGGCAGGGCATTATACCGTGAAAATTCAAGCAGAGTGTTTTAAGGAAAAATCTCGTGTTATTGTTCATCGTGAAATCTATCAGGCATTAAATGATTTAATTCCGCAGGAAATTCATGCGTTGCAAATTAAATTATTCTGACCCCTTGCAGATGACAAATGTGTGATATCATCATTTCATGACAATCCATATCATCGGTTCTGTTGATAAAGATAGGCTTTATTGCGCAGGGTCATTCACCAAGATGCTCACGACCTTTGTGTCATTATCGTTGCTTTCTGAAAAATATGCATTACCCAAAATATTAGATGACAATAATTTTTTAGATACCATTTGTGTTAACCCACCCGCGAAAAATTTTTTACAGCTGTTTCAAAAAATCATTGGCAGTCAATTTACCCTACGCGATATCTGTTCCTATTACGCTGGATTGCCTTACACCTTCGATTTAGCGGAAAAAGAATTAGCCAGTGTCGAGCAAGGTCATCCTTTTAAGCATCATCAAATACCTGATGAAGAAACTTTTCTTGATCGTTGTACTACTAAAATCACTCCAGTCTATGCAAATCGTTGCAAATTCCATTATTCAGAAATATCCATTATTTTTTTAGGGTATCTGATTGAAAAAATTTATCACGAAAAAATGGAAAATTTATTTCAGAAATATGTTATCGATCAATTTAATTTAACCCGTAGTTATTTTTCTAGAACACGAGCACAGGATGTTTATTGCCAAGATCTTTCGGACAAATATGATTATCCATCGATTGCGATAGTGGATCATGGTTATTTCTGTTATAGCAATGGCTATTACACCACATTGTCTGACATGAAAATATTAATAGAAAATATCTTAGAAAATGCTGTTTTCAAACACATGACTGATGTCAGCCATGCTCGCGCTGCTTCGAATCGATTATTAAACGGGCTGGCAGTCGAAATTCGATTGGTAAAGGATGATGTGTTGTTCGGATATGAAGGTTTATCATTCAGTGGGTGTAATCTTTGGATGTATTCGACTAAACATAAACAAGGTTTTGTGACGTTTAGCAATGATGAAGAAACCATTTATGATGAAGTATATGGGCAACTAGGCTATAGCGTATTTGATACAGTTCCGCGTGAGGCGCAAATAGATTATGCGCGTTTTCTCAAAAATTATCATGTTGCCTTCGAAGAAAAAAACATTCCTGATGAATTTCAAGGAAATTATCATCGAGTTAAAATTAATGAAAAAAATTTAGCAGATGTTTTTGTGGTGGGAAATAATTTTATTGAGATTCGTAATCCTGACATGATTAAATATGATGTGATTTATTTGCAGGGAAATTATCGAATAAAAAATAAAGATCAGGTGCATGGGGCAAAAGTAGGGTTTTACCGCGCTGAGAGTGGAAATAAATATATGTTATACGATGGTACGTTATATAAAAAATCGTGAGCGTTCACGATTTTAGTTCAGGGAAAAGATAATCATCTACTTCAAACGTTTGATCATGATACCAATTCGCCACAAATGTAATATACGCAACTAATTTTTCATGAACGGTTTTATTGGGCGAACCTCTGTGTAGCGTTCTGCCATCAAAAATAATGACATCACCAGGTGATAATAATGGCGAATAAATTTCAGCGGTCGTGTCATCGACAATCGGATAACGATGACTGCCTTTAATAAATTCGGTTGGACCATTCTCTCTTGTAATTTCAACTAAAGGAATTAAAACAGTAAAATAATAGGGCGGTAATAAAAGATCTAGCTTGTCTAAGTTAACTCCTTCTGTTTTATTTAAAAAAGACCAAACATCTCTGTGCATATCTGTGGGCCCCGATCCACCGATGGATGGAATGGCGCCCCAATAATGTTTAAAATCAATATCAGGCGAAAATTTTTTTATTATTTCAATAATAGGTTGAGCGGCTTGATTAAAAATATCAGCAGTGAAGCCGCATCGATAATCAAGACGATTTAATTGTCGCTCAGCAATATCAGCATACGTCTTGAGTGGCCGTTCCATTTTATCGATCTTGGCCATGACAATTGCGCGGATTTTATCGATTTCTTTGATTAAGGCATTAACGGTGCTTGCATCAAGCATATTAGGCAATACAATAACCCCGTCTTCATTGATCTTGGTTAGATGCACATCCATGGCATATTTCCTTGAGCTCAATTCTTAAATAATAGGGTACGTCATTTTTCCTGTTTTTGAAATTACTTGACCAAATAAAGTGAAGTTATTTAGTATGAGAGGGACTTATTTAAAGGGAATTTTATATGAAAAGAATGGTACGTCTTTCAGTGCTTTGCTTAACTTTCGCTTCAATACCACTGGTTTTTTCAAGCAGTGCATTCGCCAAATCAAGTCATCAATCATATAACCACGGCTATGATGATGGCTATGACGATGGCTACGATGATGCGATGGATGATTGTCCATGTCCGCCTTCACATCTCATGCTTGGGGGATTTTATGCAGGGGTTGGTTTGGGTTATGAAGGGTTTCAAATAAAACGTAATCCATGGGTTTTGGATGATGCGGGCATTGGCACCCTGAATACGCATGCGAATGGTTGGAATGGAAGATTATTTGGTGGTTATGGAAGATACTTTGATAACCGTTATTATTTAGGCGCAGAAATTTTTGCGGGTACCAGCGGTGCAGACGGAAAAGATTCGCTCAATAATACGTTTGGAATGCCATATGAAGGAAAAGTTTCTGCTGAAACAAGCTTAGGCGTGTCGATTTTGCCAGGGCTTAATTTAGGAAATGGTTCCTTACTTTATGGACGTGTAGGCTATATCGATACGGAATTTAAAGTGCAAGATTGGTCAAATAATATGGGCTCGAACTTTACGAAATGGACCAGCGGTTATAATTTAGGTGTAGGTGTTGAAGTGCCGCTCACGCCAAAAGTGTCGGGAAGGTTGGAATACGACTATGCGAATTATAGTTCGTTTACCAACACTGGTATTACAGGATCTAAAAACGAACCGAGAGATAATCGCGGAATGGCTGGTTTAGTTTATCGATTTTAATTCGATGAGTAGAGCAGAATACGTCGCCCAAACGGACGACGTATTTCTTTAAACGCGTTTATAAACTGTAAGTCACACCCAGTGAAGTTAAATCCGTACTTCCTGTACTATGATCTCCACGCACGCGAGCCCATTGAAGCACGAGTTCAGCGCGATCTGTCATATTGTAAGAAACACCGAGACCGTAATAGGGGCTATAGGTATTTGCACTCGCCGATGCACCACCGGTGGTAAATACTTTTTTCGCATAACTGTATGCCACGCCCAGTTTACCCAATACATTAAAGTTATGACAAAGCGGATATTCAGCAACGAGCGCTAAGTAACTTGCAAAATGTTCGGTTGAAGCAACGTTGACTCCCGGAAGTGTTTCATTTGAATTGTGATATTGCGTATATCCTAATTCTCCGGCAAGTGTTGCGCGATAGAATTGGTAAAAACGATATCCTAAATCAACTGTCCAACCTGGGCCAATTTGCGTGACCGAGTCCCCTGAGTTAACCGCTGGGTCATCGTGCGTTCTTGAAACACCAACATGACCACCCACATACCAGCTTGGCATAAAGGAAGGCATCAGGTCTTTATAGGTGACCACAACAGGTGGTGGCGCATGATGATGGCAATGATGATGCTTTTTACAATGCGCAAATGCAACTGAGGAGGTACAAACCAGGGTAGTGACCAAAGTAGATGAAATAATCCATTTCATGAATATATATCCTTTTTTGAAAATAATAATCTTACAAAAAACCGGGGCAAGCACAACTCGTTAATAAAATGGGTATTATAACTAAAACAGAAATACGCAAAGCCATTTTCATAAAAAATCCCTTTAAATAAATTATTGAACGTTTGTATTCTAATTTAATGGTTTAAAAAAACAATCTAATTATTTTTGAAACCACGTGTCATTCCCGCACAACCACGTGTCATTCCCGCGCAGGCGGGAATCCATCTAGAAATAAACACTGCGCCATTATCGGAATAGATTCCCGCCTGCGCGGGAATGACACGTGGTTGTGCGGGAATGACACGTGGTTTATTTCATTTTATTACTCGCCCGATTTTGTTCTAGCGCCTGTTTAGACGATTCAGATACTTCATTCACAAACGGAAGACTAAGACAAATTGCAGCCATGCGAAACAGTCCGCCTGCATGCAATTTTTTTATGCCGAGTTCTTTTATGTTTTTCCAAAGCGATGTGCTGCAGTTAGGATCGCCTTGAATTTTCGAGGTAAGCCCATCCAACCATTGAGAAGCGCCACTAGCGACGACACCATTAATCAAACCAGCCAGTATGCTAGCGGTATTTGGCGAAAATTGATATTGATCTACAAGAGCTTTTTTTGTTTTACCTGTCATATCAAATGCAGCGCCTGAATATATCGCATCACGTCCCGCTGTCGGTCCAAATCCACGAAAAAAATTACCTGATGCATAAAGATATCGAATCGCTTGAAGGGGTGAAATTAAATTTTTTTTCTGTGAAATAATAATATTTCCGAGCGGTGTCACTAATACAGCTCCGAGGCCACCACCGAGCATAGCAACGAATAAATCATAACCTTTTGGTGCATTGACTGGACGATAATATTTACCGGCTGTGGTCACTCCATCTTGTAACGTGAATGATGGAACGGAACAAATCATATATGGCATGAGTCCTCGACAAAATGAAAATTGAAGACCCAACTGTGGACCCAGTCTTGCTGCATAAACAGGAAAGGTGAGAACGGGTTCTAAAAATCCAAGTATAGGACCTGTTTTAAATCCATCAGTGGGTGATGAATTATTTTCTCGTGAACTAGACATGCATGAATTTCCTTATCGTAATGAATTACCGTGTGCAGATTATGTTAAAATAAAGAAAGTAATACAACCCGAGGAGTTTGTGTTATGAAAATAAAACGCTGTTTAACTATTATGATTGTTTTAGGATTATTGGCTGGATGCGCTTCAAACGGTTACAATCGTTGTATGACGACCACCACGTGTACCGCTTGCGCTAAACAAGTGAGTTGTAATTCAGGATGTGGGACATGTAATTCAGGATGTGGTGATGTCGCGTGTCATTAAACAATTCCTGCACCTGGCGATAAATTAAGTCTTTTGCTTGGGCGGGGATTAACTGGTTCAGGGACTTGAGCGTTAAGAAATGAAAGTTCTGAAACCAGCCGTTTAGAAGTTGTCATCGCTGCTTGTATTTCTTTCTGAAAAATAGGCGGAAGAAGGTTATATAAATTTTTGTTTTTTACAAAGTCGCGCAAAATTTCTTTTGTTTTTATCATGTTTTCAGGCGTTATGTGTTGAGCCATTCCATCGGAAATTTCAATCATCTGTGGCAAGTTGAGTAATTGAATTATCGGCGGGCTATTTTTATATTTATGCCAAATGCAATCCGCTTCAGATTTTGCTGGTGCATAATCAAATACTTTTTTGGTTTCGTGCACCAGAATTTTTTCCAGTGCAGTCTCTTTAAATTCTTCCTCAATTTCTTTGCGAAATTCTTTTACTTTGTAACTGCGCATTTCATACAACGGCAAGCATAAGCGCGCAACGGCTTTCTCCAGTGTTTTATCGCCGGAACATCCTGCTATGTCTGCGTATTCATACATGCGATCTAAATCTTCCTCGGGTGCCCAGAGGTTAATAACGCGCATGGTTTTAAATTTTTTATGCGCTGGCACCGCGGTTTTTGGGATGTGATTGGATGATATCAATCTATCACGTATATCAACGAGCTCAATTTTTTCTCGCGTACAAAGTTCAAGTTTATCAATACCGGCTTCGTAAAGACATTGCAGATAATCTAAATTATCAAAATCGATAGACTTCTTTTGATTTTCTGCGGGTTGATAATACACGTTGCTAAACACGGTCAGTCTTTCTTTATTTGAATTTTGAATATAGCTGGATTTAACAACGCTCAGCAAAAAAGTATAAAAAGCTTCGGGCGATTTCCAATAGCCAGGAAATAAATCATCATGTTCAATAAAATGTTTTATGGCTTCATGTTCATCTTGCCCATGTTGATTTAACAATAAAGATAATAATTGTTTATCTTGGATGGATGCCAAAATGTCTGCTTTGCTTCGTTTCTCTGGCGCTTCAAGAAACATTCCATGCTTAAAACCCATCGGATATTGCGCATCAAAATAAGCAGCATATTTTTTCTCATCGACTTTGGCGCCATGTTCGGGAAAATGGACGATACGTGGTTTAGTGACAAAAATATCTTGATAGCCGTAATGTTCATCGTGCAATGTTTCTAACATACCAAAGTTAGAAACATTTAATACCAATTTAACATCTGCTAATTTTTTTCTAAAATCAGGATCAGCGCGTAATTTATCATGTTCTTCTTCGCTATATTTGGGACTTTCATCATTTTTTAATTCTTCATTTTGGCGTATATCTGTCATCAAAAAAATGTCAGGATTTTTTTTGTGAATCGTAAAACAATCATCTGTTGCGAGTGTGTCTGGCGTCAGTAAATGATGTTTTTTCATCAGCTCAATCATTTTTGGTTTTTTGTCGGCAAAACAGCTGAGCA
Source organism: uncultured Coxiellaceae bacterium (assembly GCA_964578975.1). GTDB lineage: Bacteria > Pseudomonadota > Gammaproteobacteria > DSM-16500 > DSM-16500 > CAYRUP01. The sequence goes on along the minus strand of CAZOFA010000008.1, from coordinate 5,717 downwards.
ACATGATGGGTTTGATATCTTGTGGTTCAAGGAAGAGTTTAAGTGCACGCAGCATATTTTCAAGATGTGCTTCATCGCCATATCCATCCGGCATGAAACGACCAGTCACAAGGATTTTTCCACGAGGCATAATATTTTACTTCTTAAAAAGGAGTTGAACGATTACCGCTTTCAATATCGCGTAGGATAAACTGATTTAATTTTTTTGCAACATCGCCGGGTTTCCCATTACCAATCAAGTGATCTTCAAACTTGACGACGGGAAGTACATTTAAACTTGTCCCGGTAATAATCACTTCACGTGCGCCCAGTAAATCATCCATCGAGATGGAGCGTGCTTCGGTTTTCATACCATTTTCACGCGCCAATTCACAGGCGCGAACCATCGTGGTGCCTTTTAAAATATAATCTAATGAAGGGTGAGTGATAATACCATTTTTGTCGACAATCATAATATTTTCGGTGGCACATTCGGTAATATAACCTTCAACATCTGTTGCAATGACAAAATCCAGTTGACGATCAATGGCTTCTTTTTTCATTAAAACATTCGGAAGATAATTACAGGATTTCACTTGCGCCATCCAGGACGATTTAATGGGAACATTGCTTTTGCCGATGGTCACACCTTGTTGATATTTTTTCGGTGCAGGTGATTTCAGTCGAGCAATCACGACATAAAGTTGTGATTGAATGGAATCATAAGGATTAACAGAAAAATTCCCAGGCCCACGTGAAATATAAATACGAATAATCGCATCATCGCGATTCGCAAAACGCAATGTTTCAAGGATGGTATTTTTGATGTCATTCAATCCAACCGATGGCTTAAGTGCGATTTTTTCGGCTGAGGAAAATAACCGTTGTAAATGCTCATCCATCAGATACACCGATCGATTGACTGCCTTCATTGCCTCAAATACGCCATCCCCACGATGCACCATGTGGTCATCAATGGGTAAAAACATCATGCGGGGGTTTTTGACAATGCCGCCAAACCATGAGGAGTAAAAGGCATAATAGTCTTCAAAATAAGGGTTTTCTTGCGACATGACTTTTTCAAAAACTTGTTTTTCATCTAATGATTTTATTGTCATATTTTGCTCAGTATTTGAGTTGATTTGTGCTTATTCTATCACTTTTTACTGGTAAAGAAATATCGACCCGTGAAATGAAATTCAGCATTACCGTTAGCTCAAATATTTATGTAAAATCAACTGATATCTCAAGGAATAGAGAGGGACAACACATGAATTTTATCGAAGCATCGGTTGCGGTGTTATTATTTGCTGTTTTGTCCGTGCCTCTCGCCACTCGTTTTCGTATCCCGCTGGAAATTTTCCTGTTTGCTGGGAGTTGCATTATTAGCTTTCTCACCGGAATCACCACGGTTACCATTAACCCAACGATTATTTTTGAAGTATTTTTACCACCAATTTTATTCTCTGCTGCATACTTCACGTCCTGGCGCGATTTTAAATTTAATTTAAGACCCATTATGCAATTAGCGTTTGGTTTAGTGATTTTTACCACGTGCACCGTTGCCGTCATCGCAAAAATAATTTTACCCATGCTGAGTTGGCCAGAAGCATTTTTACTGGGCGCCATTTTATCGCCAACCGATGCATCTGCTGCAACGTCCATTATCAAAAAATTTAATGTCCCACGTCGCTTTATCGTTTTGCTCGAAGGTGAGAGTCTCATTAATGATGCGACGGCTTTGATACTTTATCGATTTAGTTTAGCGGCGATTTTATACGGTTCATTTTCGTTTTCGACAGCCATCGGACATTTTGTTTTAATGTCAACAGGTGCCGTGGCCATCGGGTTAAGTATCGCAATGGCATCGGTGTTTATCGTTAAACGAATTCAAAATACGCATGCAGAAACTACGTTTACTTTTATCACTGCATTTTCATCTTATTTAATTGCCGAACGATTGCATTGTTCGGGTGTCATTTCAACGGTGGTGGCGGGAATGTATCTTGGCATTCATTTTCCGGAAATTTCAGGCTCGCGAACACGTGTCAACACCAAAGCAAGTTGGGATACATTATTATTTGTGGTGAATGGATTTATTTTTACTTTAATTGGATTTGGTTTGCCGTCTATCATGCAAAATCTGAAAATTTATCCATTAAGTGATTTAATTTATTTTGGCGTCATCATTAGTTTAGGGATTATTTTAACGCGTCTGATTTGGATTTATCCGTCAGCTTATTTGCCGCGCGTTATCATTCCTGCCATTAACCGCAAAGATCCCATGCCGAAAGCAAGATTTCTGTTCGCGCTCGGTTGGGTGGGAATGAGAGGTATTGTGTCGTTGGCGGCGGCGCTTGCGATTCCACGGCAATTTAATATCAATGGATTGCCACAACATCTCGATTTAATTATTTTTATCGTTTATTTCGCAGTGATTGTCACATTAATTATTCCGGCATTTACTATTCCATTTTTAATTCGTTTAATGGGAATATCAAACGCCGATGAGCTCAACGAAAAAATGCAGCAAAAAGCGAAAGCGCAAATGACCGCTCTCACCGAAATTAACAAAACGCTCATGCATATCAGAGAAAATGAAAATATTCCCAGAGAGGTCTATCACGAATTCATTAATCAGTTAGAACGAAAACGTCGCGTGATCCAAACCCAAATTACTCCATCGCCTTATTCAATGCTGCAAGATGATTTTATGGCCTATAAAAAGTTGGTGCATATCGCGATTGATACTGAGCGGAAAATTTTAATGAAATTAAGAAAAACCGGCGAAATTCATGATGAAGTTTTTTGGAATATGATTGCGGAATTAGATATTGAAGAGCTGCGTTCAAATACAATGCGCGCCTAATTGATGACAGGCCTTGCATCATGCTGTAAACTGAGCGAATCTTATCTTGAAGAAGTGAAATCATTATGATGACAATTCTTTTTCTGTTGATGTTTGTAGCGGTGATTTTAGCATGGACCGGATGGCGACGCAGCGTATTAACTTGTTTAGGGATCTTATTATTCTTAGCTTCTATTTACTTGTATACCGATATCACCACCCATCTGTCGATCGCACTTTAAAGCTCAGGAGAAGATGATGAAGTTTACCAATGAAGTCACGAATAAAATTGATAAGCTCTGCAATATTTTTGAATTAACCGGAATTGTGGTTATTTTATTTTTATCACTGGCGGTGCAAATTGCTTATCACGAATTACCCTGTCCATTATGCTTGTATCAACGCCTCGGATTTTTCGGTATCGCATTAGGATTTTTGTTAAATTTACGTTTTGGATTTCGCCCTAGCCATTATGCCGTCGTGATTTTAAGTGCGCTTTTTACCAGTCTGGTGGCGTTACGACAAATTGCATTGCACGTGATACCAGGGACTGGATCCTATGGTGATCCAGTGTTCGGATTACATCTTTATACTTGGTCATTTATCATTGCCATGCTCGTGCTGGCATCCACCACATTAATGATGGGCATCGATCGACAATATGAAATTCCGAAGTATTTGAATGGAAGTTTTTTATCAATCGTCAATATATTATTTGGCTTGACGGTTGTTTTGATTGGTTTAAATGTCGCGTCCGTGTATTTGGAATGCGGATTTAAAACCTGTCCCGAAAATCCCACTCACTATCATTTGACGAAAAAAATATGACGATAAATTTGGATGACTTTGTTTTTGTTGATTTAACGCATGCTTTATCTTCCAATGTACCGCATTGGGGAATTGATGTGGGTTTTAAATATAATGCGCGCTTAATCGAAAATGCTGAACAGCCCGAGCAAATTAAATTTCGCGTGCAACGCTTGGAAATGTCGGCCGGTATTGGGACGCATATGGATGCGCCTTCACATTGCTATGAAAAGTTAGCTTCAATTTCAGATATACCGCTGCAATCGTTAATTACTACTTGTCGCGTGATTGATGTCTCCGATAAAGCGCATGAACGTTATAGTGTGTCCGCAGAGGATGTGCAAGCATTTGAAAAGAAATATGGTGCAATTCCGCAAAATTCATTTGTCATTATTTACACCGGCTGGGATCAGCGTTGGGCGCAACCGGAAAAATATCGTAATGAAAAAATTTTTCCTAATATTTCTGTGGAAGCTGCGCAATTGTTATTAAAGCGCAATATCGTGGGCATTGGTATTGATACATTGTCACCGGATGCATTTGGATCGGATTTTCCCGTGCATCAACTGATTTTAGGGGCAGGGAAATATATTATTGAAAATGTTGCGAATGCAAAACAATTAACGCCGACTGATTGTTTTATCTTTGCTTTGCCGATGAAAATTGTTGATGGAACAGAAGCACCTGTTCGATTGGTTGGGATGAAAAAACGCTAATTTTTTTTGCGTGCGATAGTTTCTGAATCTCCGCTTTTGATTTTATTATTTTTTAACACGTGAAATAAATTATCATACACATTATTCGCGCTCCACACATACCAGCCCGACACACCTTCTGCATCTTCGACTGCGCGAATCTGCTCTAATAAATATTTTTGTTTTTCTGCGCGTGACGTTTTATTAATGTAATGGAAGTTGACCGCTTCTATAAACGCATGGACTTTAAACGGTGGATTACCGTCAAAATGATCGACCAACGCATTTAAAGAATCATTCACAGTTTTGTAAGGTTGAGCGGAATATTTTTGATAGGGCCAAAAATGCGATGGATACACCATCGGATTAACGCCATCCACACTGTCAGCAAATAATTTTAAATCTTGCCCAATGTGCAAAGAAGGGTAGTAGCTCACTTCACCAAAAATATCAATTTCCATGGGAACATTCATCGCGCTGATTCTTGTTTTAAACCATTTGATGATTTCATGGATATCGCGAGCGTGTTGTGGGTTCGCAGGTTCTCTTGAGCTGTAACGAATATAATCCAGCTGGATTGAATCAGCGCCGGCTTTGATTGCATCAACTGCAAGCTTTAATTTCTTTTCCCAACGGGCTTGTGATCTTACTTCTTTCGCAGAAATATCATTTGAAAAGACGATGATGCGTGCAACAAATTTTATGCCGGCTTTTTTGACTTTATCGATGGCAGGGGCAAAATGGGAGCTGTAATATTCGTGATCGATCACAAACGTATTAATTCCCGCGGCTTTGGCCTCACGAATGAAATAAATAAGTTTGTCGGGTTGTTCTATCATATACTGCGTAAGATAAATACCTTTATCCCAGGCATGTACAGATGTTGCTAGGCTAAAAAACACCAATATGGGTAATATGACAGACTTCAACCATCGGTTCTTCATATAGATCTTCCTCATTTTGTGCCTTTTCTAAATTATACCTGAAGAAAAAGATGGGCATTTGTATGTCAAAAAACAGGCGAAAATAAGATGTTATTAACTAAATATGAGTAGTGTTAGAGCAAATTAAGGCGTACTTGTCATCCTGAACCACGTGTACGACGACAGAGTCAGATGACTGCTTCATGTCTTAGAAATGATTGTAAGTTGTTATGCGTTATTGATATTATTTTATGATTAAATTAACCATCCACAGGGAGCCAGAGAATATGAGTAAATCCAAAGAAAGCAAGAAAGAAGCGAAGAAAAAACCAATGAAATCGTTAAAAGAAAAACGTGCGGCTAAAAAAGAAAAGAAAGATAAAAAATAACTTAATTTCGTCATTGCGAGCGCAGCGAAGCAATCCAGAATGCTTTGATAATTAGCGCTTTTCTGGATTGCTTCGC
>CAZOFA010000007.1:27654-45223 GCA_964578975.1 uncultured Coxiellaceae bacterium | reverse complement strand
CAACGTAAGTGCCCACACTTATTGCTTGGCTTTAATTTTTAAAGAACTGACGAAAATTTCTTTTCGTCTTCTCTCATGCAGAGAGAGAGGGAATTCTACATTCTTATTTTGTTCTGTCAACCTAGTTTATTAAAAAATTTTAAGTTTTTTTGCCCGGGAGTTGTGCTTATATTTTTATCGCTGTTCTGTCGCATTTTCCTCGAAATAATTCTCAAAAAACATTATCATTGCCGCATCATATGCGGAAAATGGTTATGAAAAAACATCCTGAATTACCCACCCTGGAAGCATCGCTTGCAGAAATAACTGGGCTGATAGAGAACATGGAACACGGCGAACTCACCCTCGAACAATCCCTGAAACAATTTGAACGGGGTGTTATTTTGGTGAAGCACGCCCAGAAAATTTTGCAGGAAGCAGAACAAAAAATTCTGATTTTGATGCAAAATAATAATAAAGAAGGCCTTACTCCGTACGAGAATAACGAGGAATGAAGTTATCTGATTTTCTGAATCAAGCAGAAGCGCGCCTGAATCAATTATTTAATCATTATCTGGTTGAACTTTCACAACCCGCGCCGCAGCTCCAACAAGCCATTGCATATTCTGCATTGAATGGCGGCAAACGTGTTCGTCCATTATTAGTTTATCTGACAGGACACGCGTTTAATGCGCCGCTTGAAAATCTTGATTCCGCAGCCATCGCCATTGAATTAATTCATGTCTACTCACTGATTCACGATGATTTACCTTCGATGGATAATTCTGATTTGCGCCGCGGCAAGCCCACCTGTCATATTGTTTTTGGTGATGCGATTGCGATTCTTGCAGGTGACGCATTGCAACCACTCGCCTTCAAAATAATTGCATCACATCCTGCAAAATTAAATCCCGAACAACGTTTAGCCATGATCGATATATTAAGCGAAACCAGTGGAATAAATGGAATGGCAGCAGGACAAACACTTGATTTGATGGGAGTTGCAACACTGGATGCTTTGACCGCAATGTATAAACTCAAAACGGGTGCATTACTCGCTGCGAGTGTAAAATTAGGCGCTGTTTCCGCACACATTCAAGAAGAAAAAACACTTGCTGCATTAAGTCATTTTGCTGAATGCCTGGGACTCGCCTTTCAGATTCAAGATGATTTATTAGATATTGAAGGTTCTTCACAAATCACGGGTAAACCCAAAGGCTTAGATTCTGCCAATCAAAAAATGACTTATCCCTTATTCATCGGTGTTGAACAAAGCCGCAAAAAAGTGCATGAGCTGTTTGCAACTGCGTTAAGCTCCATCGAATTTCTTGATACACAAGGTCAATTATTACGTCAATTTGCAGAACATTTATTGCAACGCCAGCGTTAAATCAGCTAAACTGCCCAGAAATTAAAGGGGAAGGCATCTCTTATGTACTGCCCGTTCTGTTATGCAAGCGACACCAAAGTCACCGACTCGCGTTTAATTCGCGAAGGCAATCAAGTTCGTCGTCGACGCGAATGTTTAATCTGCAAAGAACGTTTCACTACGTATGAAAGCGCTGAACTCACGCTACCCCGTGTCATCAAACAAGATGGTCGACGCGATCTTTTTCATGAAGAAAAATTACGTGGCGGCATTTTACGTGCGTTAGAAAAACGTCCTGTCAGTCTTGATAAAATTGAAAATGCAATTAATCGCATCATTCACAAAGCACGCGCGTCAGGCGAAAGAGAAATCCCGTCAAAACTCATCGGCGAATGGGTGATGGATGAATTACATAATTTAGATCAAGTGGCTTACGTCCGTTTTGCATCGGTTTACCGAAGCTTTCAAGATATTAAAGATTTCCGCGAAGAAGTTATTCGTTTAGAAAATAATAAAAATCCCGCAACCGAGGAGTAGATAAGATGAATCCCACTGCTCGGCGCCATGCGCGCCAGTATGCATTACAAGCCATGTACCAATGGCAGTTGTCCGACACACCCATCACAGACATTGAAATGGATTTTCTCAATCGTCATATCAAACAAAAAACCGATGTCGATTATTTTAAAGAATTAATTCATAACATTCCCAAACAACAAAATGAACTGGATCATCATTTTATTCCTTATTTAAATCGCGCATTGACTGAACTCGATCCGGTTGAACTCGCAATCCTGCGTCTTGCCACGTATGAATTAGCCAAACGTCTCGATGTTCCTTATCGTGTTGTGATTAATGAAGCGCTAGAGTTAACAAAAAAATTTGGCTCGGTCGAAGGATTTAAATTTGTGAATGGTGTACTTGATCAAGTCGCGCGGCAATTGCGTCACGACGAACAAAAAGCGGATCAGAAAAAATCATGAATGAATTTGAACTCATCCAACAATTTTTTTCAACGCAATCCATTCAACGTTCGGATGTGTTGTTGGGAATTGGTGATGATGCTGCTCTCGTTCAACCGCCCCATAATCATGAACTCGTCATCACCACTGACACACTGATTTCTGGCGTCCATTTTTTAGAAAATACGGCGGCCGCTGATATTGGATATAAAGCACTTGCCGTGAATTTAAGTGATTTAGCAGCGATGGGCGCAACACCTGCTTGGGTGACACTCGCATTAACCTTATCGAATGCAGATGAAAAATGGTTACAAGAATTTGCGCGTGGATTTTTTTCGTTATGCGCTGAACATCAAACGCAATTAATTGGTGGCGATGTAACCCGCGGACATTTATCGATTACCGTGCAAGCAATCGGTTTTGTTCCCGCCCATCAAGCAATAAAACGCAGTGGCGCCAAACCCACGGATCTCATTTATGTGACCAATACATTAGGCGATGCAGCACTTGCGCTGGCATTTTTACAAAATAAAATTAAAGTGTCAGCGACACATCAAAAAACGATTTTAGCAAAACTTTGTCGTCCCACCCCGCAAATTGCGATTGGCATGGCATTACGAAATATTGCAACTGCAGCGATTGATATTTCAGATGGACTCGCAGCGGATTTAAATCATATTTTAACGAGGAGTCAGGTAGGCGCGCATGTTGATGTTGATCGTATTCCATTATCCACAGCACTCACAGATTCCATGAACAAACCAGACGCAATTTCTCTTGCGTTGCAGGGAGGCGATGATTATGAATTATGTTTCACAGTGCCGCAAAATAAAAAACATCTCGTGCCTGCTCATTGCACTTGTATCGGTGAAATAATGTCTGGCAACGAATACAATTTACCCCTGCAGGGATATCAACATTTTTCTTAAAAGAGATTGATATGCGCAATTACACAGTTCCACCCATCCCAACCACCGTGTGGCAAAAGCCACTGCATTTTATTGCGTTTGGTTTTGGCAGTGGCGCGCTGCCTATCGCACCCGGGACATTCGGCACACTGGTTGCTGTTCCATTTTATCTGGCCTTGCGCGCATTTCCGGTGAGCATTTATATTTTTTTAGTCATCCTCATTGCACTCGCAAGCATGTGGATATGTGAACGTGTTTCAAAAGAAATAAAAATTGATGATCATCAAGGCATGTGTCTGGATGAAATCGTGGGATTTCTGGTCACGATGATTGGCGCACCGCACAACTTTATCTGGATCATTGTAGGATTTTTATTATTTCGTTTTTTCGATATTTTCAAACCTTGGCCGATTAATTATATCGACACACATGTGCATGGCGGCATTGGCATGATCTTGGATGATGTATGCGCCGGTATTTTTAGTTTAATTATTTTAAAATTTCTGAGTTGGATTATTTAACATGACAAATTGGTTATCTGCCGCATTTCTTTCTCTGTTGAGTTTTGGATTATGGGGATTATTTACTAAACTTACCGTCGTGCATATTGATTCACGTAGCGCACTCGTTTATCAAACGATTGGTGTGGTGATCGTCGGAATTTTTGCACTGGGATTAATGAATTTCAAACCTGCCACGGATACAAAAGGTTTATTCTATGCGATATTAACTGGCGCCGCCTATGGTGTGGGTTGTTTATTTTATTTTGTCGCCGCGAGCAAAGGAAAAATTACGACTGTCGTAACACTCACTGCACTTTATCCATTAGTCACGATTGCACTGGCGTATTTTTTATTGAAAGAAGCAGTCACATTAAAACAGGGCGCGGGTATTATCCTCGCCTTAGGATCCATTTTGTTAATGTGTGTTTAGGGTTAGATATGTCACTCATTTCCTAGCTTGCCTTTTTGAGATGATTAATCACAGTTTTAGAAACGTTAGAAAACCTGTTCCACTGAGTGTCTCTACACTTTTTTGTAACTCCGTGACAGCTAAGTTGAGTGATTGCAGTTGTGTCGTTGTAGGAGTTTGATGCGGTTCAAGCTGGCACCCAATGCCCTGACACCCTAAGGCGCTGGGTGCCAGCTAAAAGCATAACTGGCATGACAGAGAGAGAAAGAGGGAGAAAGGTTATCTAAAACCTGGCGTCACTCTTGGATCACTAGGAATCGCCTGCACCTGCAAAGCCGATTCCAAATTATCAATTTGTCGAGTTAAATCTCGTTTGCGTACCTCACAAAAATGGCTGACTGCGCGAAAATCTGATTCAAAGTTATCATGCCAATGTTGCGGGCGTTCAAATTTTCCCATATACCCACAATATTTTCCGCAACCTTTCACCAATACCTCTGACGCATCTAATGCAGAATCATTGTTAATCATGAGAGAGCGCATCTTTGGAAATTTTTCAAATGAAGGAACAGGATGAAAAGCTGTCGTTGAACAAAACCACTGTAGCAAATTCACCACCGACTGAAGTTGTTTGTTAAGAAGTGTTTGTTGCCAATTCGTCATGCGCCGACAACCAAATCTATTACGCGCATATTCATCCCTTAAATTTTCAACTGCAGATAAATGCGCACGTTCTAAATTTCCATCACGAACATCTTTTAATTGTTGTAACGCTTGCGTTTGCATTTCTGGATGATAGGACAATATTTTTAAAAATTCCTCGACCATTGGCGTATCGCCCGCCCAAGCAGCGTATTGTAAAGGGCTAATCGGTCGATTCCATTTTCGTTCTTCTTCACACCAAGTCTCGGTAAACTCACTTTGACCGACGATTAATGCAGGATTTTTTCTTGCCATCCAGATCGCCATTAAAGGAAACTGATAGCGAGAATGAAAATTAATCGGGTCTAAAACGCCTGGCAATATCTCCCATGTCGTATCACGATCTAACTGGTCTGGAGTCGAATTAAAAAAAACAGAACCAAAAGTAAATTCTTTTTCACCACGTTTGATATATTTAAATTTAATTTCCTTTTCCCCATTTTTTTCGAGATATAACAAATCTTCTTCCTCAATCGGAAAATAAAATCCATCAGGAAGAAAATGAACAGCATAATCACATGCAGCTGTATGGCAAAGTAGCGCTTTTACTTCTGTAGCAAAATTACATTCGAGTTTTTTTATTTGTCGCGCTAAATCATCTTTGCGTCGCAAAGAGAAAACGTGGAGAGCCCAATCATCCCGCTTCATGTTTTCAATATTCGCTGGCAGAAACACGCACCCAGAGTCGCTGTCTATATTTTCTTTCATTAATATGCGTGACGTCTGATGATCTGCTATATTGCTTAACGAAGACGTCAAATACCGTGGCTCTGATAATTTTTGAAATGTGGGAATAAAAGGATCGAATGGTGTGTTGGAATAAAACCATTGAAGTAAGTTTGCAACAGAACCCAGTTGTTTTATGAGAAGCGCTTTTTCCCATCCCGAAAATTTTGTCTGTGCATATTGATCTCTTAACTCTTGAATCGCAGATAAGTGAGGTCGTTCGAGCTTATTATCGCGAACTTCCATTAATTGTTGTAATGCTTCTGGTTTTAACTCAGCCGGTAATATTTTTAAAAATTCATGCACCATTGGCGTATCACCCGCCCAAACCGCATATTGCAAAGCACTCAGCGGTTGATGCCACATTCGCTTGTCGACCAACTTTCCGCCCCATTCTTCTGTAAAAGTTTTTTTCGTTAAAAGTAACGCATGATTATTTCTCGCCATCCACACTGCTTTCAACGGAGGTAGATAGTCATGCTTTTTTTTAATATATTTAAGAACGAGAAGTGTGTTAGAGGGTAACTCTGTTTCACCATATGGAATTTGTTTAAGCTCCATTTCTCCTTCCGTCACCGTATTGGTGTTGGGTTTCATGAATTTAAACTCAATTTTTTTAAAAAAATGCTTAAGATACAATGTATCTTCTTCGATATCCGGAAAATTCTCAGAATATACTAACTGAATCTGATAATCGCATTCTGCCGTATGCTGCAGCATGTCTTCGAGTTCGCGATCGAACTCTTCGCTAAATTGCGCATAAATTTCTTTAGAGGCCGCAGCAAGTCGCGCTGCATGATGTGCTCCGCAATACCCAAACAGCATGAGCGACATAAGATCTTTAGGCAAAGGGGTTTTCCATTCGGTATCTAATGAGGGATTTGTTATAGGTGTGATTCTAGGTATAGTCATTATTTCTTCCTTAAAAGTGTTTGTGATCCTTCACGAAGTTTACCCCGGTATGCTTAAAGCCGGGGTTCAGGATGACAAGCAGTCCTGATTAAAAGGTTGAACAACATCCAGACCGGGAAAATGTTCGCGTACAGTCGCGACATCTTTTTCTAAAAAAAGTAATTTTAAATTAGCGCCCGCATCTTGCGTGAAAAATAATTGCAGACCTTGTTTGCGTAGATTCCAAATTTTTTTCATGATCGTGATCGTCTCAGGCAATGCATAACACACCGGCGGCCATGCGCTTAACATCGTGGCGTGCATCGTCAGCGCATTTGATTCAGCACTATGGCCTAACAAAATAAAATCTTTCTGTTGAATGGCTTGTTTCAACAACACTAAATCTTGTGCAACTTTCCCCGGCCATTTTTCATAAAGCGTACTCGTTTCAACCGTACGCTTCATCGCCTCACGCGAACTCACTTCTTTTTCTTTATCACTAAAAATTAATAATCCCAGACAAAGCTCAGGCCATTTCTGCTGAATAGGCTGTGCATAACAATCCATTCCATCGGCGCGCGCGCCTTGATGCCATTCCACAAAACCATGCCAGAGTGAACGACACGCACTGCCGCTGCCGAGGCGCGCTAAAATTGATAATTCATGTTCTTGCAATTCCCAATGAAATAATTGATTCAACGCCATTGTCACTGATGCAAAACCACAAGCGGAAGAAGCGAGCCCTGCGCCCACGGGAAGATTTGTTTTGATATCGGCAGTAAAAGAAATATTCTGATGCAGGCGAAATAAATCGTAAAACGCGCGTAATCTGATTCCGAACGGTGAATTCATTTCGATGATTTGATCATTGAGATAGACCAGATCCTTTGAGCGTTGAGTGACGCTTAATTCGAGTGTTGCGCCCTTATTTCCAAGTGAAATTGACAAGCTTGAGGTGACAGGTAAATTTAATTCGGTGTCACGTTTGCCCCAGTATTTGCATAACGCAATATTACTGGGCGCATAAACGGTGACTTGATCATGACGTGGCGAAATACCAAAACGTTCTCCTAATAACGTGCGCACCACATCAGATTTTTTCACAAGACACCCCTTGCGGCGCAATGTTGACATCGATTTGTTTGAACGCATTCGTCACAGCACTGCCTAACCCAATCACACAATCACCTAAACCAGAACCAGAAATTTTTGCGCCTAACATGTGCGGTTGCGCGCGCAGCCATTCGATAATCTGATTCATCGCCACGGTATTCACACCCATGGCATCCATCAATCCTTGTTGCATATTCATCACTTGACCTAATGCACGCCAATCTTGTTGTTTGATAGCCGCAACACCTTCTAATGTGCATTCATTAATTGCAAGACCAAGCTGCCGAAATAACTGAGGACATTTTTCAAATTTTTTTTTGACGATGGCAATCGCCTCTGTTGTTGGCGTTTTGTTACCCGAATAAATTACGGTAATCGGATGCGTCTGTGATAATTTGTCGAAATAAAATGGTTTCATGCGATATAACACCATACCGCCCAACACACACGCAGCGATATCCGCACCTGACCCAACACCTTGTACCGATTGCACGACTCGACGCCCTAATTTGATTAATTCCTCAGAAGACAATGACAGCTGCAGCCATGTTGTTAATGCAGATAACGTGGCAACCGTCACTGCAGCAGACGAGGCAAAACCCACGGTGGCCGAAAATTCAGATTCAATTTTGATTTCACAACCGTGCTTTAAATGTTTTTTGACAGCACGCAATGCACTCAACACAAATTGAAAAGGCGCGACAGAAATTAAATGCCCGACATGTGTTTCGTGTCGTCCTAACTCAGACGTTAAAATAATTTTTTTATCGGTGCGTGGCGATAAGGTCACTGTCATGCGTTTATCAATCGCAGCCACTAACGCATGCTGACCGTGCAATACTGCATATTCACCGAGTAACATCAGACTGCCTGGAGACGATGCCTTAAACAACATGCACGCCTCGTGCTTCGCCTGCAATCGGTAAAATAGCAAAATGATAGTGTGCGCAGAGTTGCGCAAGATCGTTGACATTTTCAGTGATGGCTAACACGACACCGGCTTTATCGCCGGAAACCGATCCAGCACCACAAATTTTGGCGCCGCCCTGCATGTTTTCGACATCACGAATAAATTGTTGAATCGTTTCAGGCACGACATCAATTTTTGTTAATAATTGATGATTCGCACGCACCGCATGAATCACATCGTTTAAATTATTTTGTGTCAACGCAGCATCCATTGCGTCCGTCACCGCCGCAAAATCATTGCCAATGTCACTGTGTTTAAAATATTGTGCAGCATGTGCCACGCACTCACCCGTCGTTGATTTAGGTATGCCGGTGTTGATGAGATACATCGGTATCTCAGGAATCGCGCGTTGATGAATGTGACCTTCTTTCACGTAAATACATCCGCCATGCAACGACACGCGCAAATCTAATCCGCTCGAATATCCATGCTGCATGTTTTCTGCTTCAAGACCTAAGCGAAAAAATATTTCAGAGGAAATATCCACTTTTAAATGATGTGCAATCGCGTGCACGATACTCAACACCGTCGCAGCGGATGATCCCATGCCACAACCGATTGGTATATCTGATTGCACGCGAATTTTGATGCCATTGGTTAATTTAAAATTCAACATTTCAAAAAATAAGGTTGAAGCAAATTGCGCAAGCTCAACCGGTTTTTTTAACACATCGCGAATGGTAAAGTCGCCTTGAATAAAACGCTGATATTTTTGTTTAACCCGGCTTTTTAACCGATTGAGTGCAGTAAAAGTTAAACTATGCTCGTAGGCCAAATCCGATAAATCAAATGAAACGAACGGTAACAATTGCGGTGTGGCAATTGCTTTGACGTAACGATTCACCGCCATCGCCAACGCAGGTTTGCCGTACACCACCGCGTGTTCGCCAGAGAGAATCAATTTGCCAGGCGCATGTACTTTCACCCCGCCTCCACACATTCATAAATACGTTTATGATCACGAATTCCACTTAAACGAAACATTCCGCTTTGATAGCGGGGTGTTTCGCAATGACTGCCATCCTCTGGATAAGAATACGAATAAAATGCTTCATATTCTGGATATTTTAACGTAGTACGCTCTTTTAACATCTGTTGATGATGCGCCGTATCCAATACGGTTTTATAACCAGGTTGAACGACACCACTAAAATATTCCGCCACACAGCCTGAACCATAACTATAAAAACCAATGCGTTTGCCGCTTAAATCTTCCGGCGCCAAATCTAATAAAGAGGTGAGCCCCACATACAATGCGGCGGTATAGCTATTTCCGATCTTGCGTCCATATTCAAGTGAATGTCCGATATGCGCATTTAAAACTTCATCGGTTAATTTTTCTTGTCCGGTAATTTTAGCTAAATGTTGATGCGCTTTTTCCACTAACTTTGGGACGGATACATGATAACAATAATAATCATGCTCCTCAAAACCACGTCCAGACCACGCATGGTATTGCTGCCAGGATTTTTCTAGCATGTTTAAATAAAGTTTGCTGGAATATTTTCCTTCAACAAACGCTTGATCCGAATAATTGGGTCGCCAAAAATCCATAACATTATCCGTCACCACCCCATATTCCGGTTCAAGTGCCAAAATACGTGGATTCGCCGACAAAACCATCGCAACCGCACCGCAACCCTGCGACGACTCGCCCGGCGTGCCTAAACCGTAACGCGCAATATCAGAGGCGATGAGTAATACTTTTTTGTCGGGATGTTGACGTAAAAAAGGTAACGCGAGTTGCAACGCTAAGGTGGCGCTATAACACGCTTGTTTCAATTCAATCACGCGACAACGCTCTGACAAACCTAATAAATGATGTACATAAATGCCTGCCGCCTTGGATTGATCGATCCCAGACTCTGTGGCAAATAGTAATAACTCAATGCTCTGTGGATCAATGTGCTTGAGTGCACGCGATGCCGCATTAGCTGCAAGCGTCACAATATCCTCATCGGGTGCTGGCACACTCATTTTGTGTTGACCCAATCCGACCGAATATTTGTCCGGATCAACTCCGCGGGCCTCGGCCAACACCATTAAATCTAATGCATAACGTGATGTGTAAAATGCGATTGTATCTATTCCAACTTTTAGCACGTGTTTATCCCTCACTTTTCTTCCGACGTTCCAGTTTTAAATGGGTTTTGATTAATTCACCCGGATTGGTTTGTGCCGCAAGCAGAGACAATTCACCACACAATACCGCACCCGCTGCAATAATCGCTAAACGTCGTGCATTTTCCCCTGCCTCACGTTTTTCCAAACAACCCAACATACGCAAATTTTCTCGGACAAAATCAAATGTTTTGCCACTACCCACCGTCCCCACAATAACGTTGGGTAGTGTAACCGAAAAATAGAGATCATGATGACGCATTTCTGCATGCACCATCCCTTGCGATCCTTCCACAATATTTGCGGCATCTTGACCCGTCGCAAGATAGAAACCTAATAACATATTCGCGAAATGCGCATTCGCAGTACGAATTCCACCCGCCACAATGTTTCCGATTAAATTTTTCTTGATATTCAACTGCACAATTTTTTCAGGGGTGGTTTTCAGTTGTTTTTTACAAATTTCTTGAGGAATAATCACCTCAGCAACCACATATTTTCCTCGCCCTAAAATTCCATTCACGGCCGAGGTTTTTTTATCGGTGCAATAATTTCCGGAAATCGAAACATATTTTAATGTTTTAAAACGCAATAAAATCCATTCCATTAATCGATCAGCGGCCAACGTCGACATGTTATGCCCGGCTGCATCACCGGTATTAAATTCAAAACGCACATAAATCAAGTTGCCCACGACTTGCGTATGCATATCAATGAGGCGCGCATAACGGCTGGTTTCTGCAATA
Source organism: uncultured Coxiellaceae bacterium (assembly GCA_964578975.1). Taxonomy (GTDB): domain Bacteria; phylum Pseudomonadota; class Gammaproteobacteria; order DSM-16500; family DSM-16500; genus CAYRUP01. The sequence goes on along the minus strand of CAZOFA010000007.1, from coordinate 33,824 downwards.
ATGGTTTGCATCGCTTCTTTATGTTGTTGTAAATTGAGCACGGCTTCCTGCGCATCAATAATCGTGTTCGCTTCTAATAAAATGGAACGCGTCATCCGATCATCGATAATCACCGCGCGGATTCCACCCGATTGTGAGCACACCTTGGCTCCTCGATGCGTGGATGGCCATAGTGGCGTTTCAAAGGTTGCGAGAGGTATCATAAGTTCCGCACTCACCTCAGGACCGCTAAATTTCAACGGACCGATCGAACGCATTGGAACGGTTGCAATTTGTTCTGTCGTTTGCCAGCGCATAAAAAATTTATTTCCATAAAAACAATCACAAAGCATCATCCGATGAAAGGAAATGACGGCTAAAATCAATTTTATTTCGCATAGTATAGTATCTATGTTATAAAAAGCGCTTCATTTTACTGGAAAACGATATATGACAGCAACCGAACAAGTGATTCTTGTCAATGAGAATGATCAGCCACTGGGTACGGCCGAAAAGCTAGCCGCCCATCGCAACGGCCTGTGCCATCGTGCGTTTTCAGTGTTTATCTTTAGAAAACAACCTGATGTGGAAGTGCTCATTCAGCAGCGCGCCCAGGATAAATATCATTCCCCAGGGCTTTGGACCAATACCTGTTGCTCTCATCCGCGTCCCCATGAAACGATTGTGGAAGCGGCCACCCGTCGTTTACACGAAGAAATGGGCATTGAAACTGAATTAAAATCAGTGGGCAGCTTTCATTATATCGCCCATTTTGAGAATGGTTTGATTGAAAATGAAATGGATCATGTATTGATTGGTTCACTCAACAATCCCCACTTTCAAGTGAATTCAGAGGAAGTGCAAAATTATCGTTGGGTAAATTTGTTGGCATTGAATGAAGAAATCACCCAGTATCCGATGAAATTTACGCCTTGGCTGAAACAAGCATTAGCGATCGCCGAAAAAAATTTCCCATAATGAATGGGATTGAGCTTGATCCCTTTTTGTCATAACCTTGAATGAACACGGAGGTTCTTATGACAAAATCATTATCGCCTGAAAAACAAGCTATTCTTGATGTGTTTGAAAAACATGTTGCAGCAGAGTTGCAAAAAAACTTAGATACCACATTAGCAACCATGACAACAAATCCGCACATCAATAATATTCCAACATTGATTGGCGGTTTGGGTTTGGCATCCGTGCGTCAATTTTATAGTTCGCTGATTCCTTCCGGAAAATTTTTTCCACCTGATACTGAAATCGATCTCATCTCAAGAACGATTGACGAGCATCAACTGGTCGATGAAGTTATTTTTAAATTTACTCACACCACCGAAATCGGTTGGATGTTACCGAATATTCCTCCCACCGGAAAACGTGTTGAAGTTCCTCTGGTTGTCATTGTCGGAATTTCAAATCATAAAATTACTCACGAACATATTTATTGGGATCAAGCGAGTGTGTTAGTGCAGGTGGGTTTATTAAATGAAAAAGGATTGCCGGTTCATGGAATTAAAACTGCAGAAAAAATGAATGAAATTAAACAGAAATTAAAAAGTTGATAGCACAGAACAGCATTCGTTGGCAAAATTTCCTCTGAAGCCCTGGTTTCGTTATACTGTTTTATGCTCAGGAGTTCGACACGATGAAGAAACTCATTTTGGCTACTATCCTTTTCACGATGCTGTCAGCAGCAATTGCCGGCACGCGTCCTGAACCTGTTCCTTTATATGGCTCTTACACTCGAGATTTAGATCGAGCAAAACAAACATTCAACGGCAAACTCAATGCCAATACTCGTCCATGGAAACAAAAAGAAGATTTTTTCACAGTGTGTGATGTCTCTGGCTGTGTTGCGTATACACCAAATTTGTATGCGCCGCCTAACGCGCCTAAATATGTGAATTATCATTGGGTAAACAATCGATGGGAATTAAAAGCAGAGCATTTTTTTAATTGCAATGATGGTAGTAAAATTAAATCGACATTAATCGATTCATTTTCAGCAAATGGTGATGGAAGTTTTTCCGGTGAAAGACGTATTGAAATTGGTGGAGCAGGATGTCCAGGTGAGGGCCCTGGAGTTTATCAGATTCCTTTTAAATTAATTCCATTATAAAAAATATTGTATCCACATTTTTTATAAAATTAAAACGAGGTAGCCATGCATATCAGAAAAAACAGCGATGGATCAATTACGATTACTGCAAGTTTTAACCCAAACTATCCTGTGGGAGGAGATGCAAAATACAAAGTCATCAAAGGATCGATGACATTTCACTTCGATAAATTTTCTTGTGTACTGACAACGGATAATGATCACGAATTTACTTATCAGCAACATCAAGTGATCGCAGCAGGGAATTCCAGTTCAGTTTATGAAATGACAGCGAACAATTCCTTTCTTCCCATCGTTGTAAAGGAAATAATTTCCAAACCTACCTCCGCAATTTCTGAGGATCCCGCTAAAGAAGCGGGATTCAATCAACTTCTTAATGGATTAGGTCTTTATTTTGAATTTCCCTCCACAACACCCGCTCGCTCTTACATCGTTATGAAACGCGCTCCTGGTGTCATCGCAGCAGATTACTGTATTCGATCGGAAAATAATTTTCTTGATGTTTGTCTTTCAGCAGCGCAAACATTAAAAAAATTCCACGATCATTCACTGGTGCATTTTGATCTTCATCTTAATAATATTTTGATTCACGAAGTCCCCACTGATGACGAAAATAAAATCGTCGTCAATTTTGCTGATATAGGGTGTTGTGATTACGAAGGCACTAAAATATTAACAGCTAATGGAATCAGCACACGCACGAAAGCGAATGATATTTATGACTTAGCCTTACTGTTTGATTTTAAATTTAATGCTAATCTCACCTCTTTTTCACACGAATTGAAAACAAAAATAATGGCATTAATCGATGAGATGTGTAAAGAGAACAGTGATATCACGATTGATCAAGTACTCCTACGATTAAAACAGATCAAAGCGAATATCATGGCTCAGCGTATCTTCAATGAAGGTGAGAATTATCTTAAAGAATTAGATGCAGAACGTTTTGCCGAACTGGCAGTTCACTTGACGTTTGAAAAAACTTTTAATAGCAGTTGGGAAAAGTATGAATTATTCATTGGTATTTGTCGTCCCTTCTTTAATAAGGTTGAAACTATTCTGGTAAATAGCCCAGGATTTTTAACCGCAGCCGTTCCTGCCTCGGCTCTGCTCTACCAAAAATTACATGGTAACCATCAAGATAATCTTTCTTTGTTAGAGCAACGATGGCTACTCAATTTCTTTTTAGAAAACAAACCGCGTGAGCGATTTTCTCTGTTGTTGGGAGTTTCTCCCAACGTGCTGCGCAAATGGATAAACACGCCAGCGCTTTTTAAAAAAATTATGTGCTTTGGAAATGATGCAGACGCTTTTTTACAATTACTCGACGTATTAGATCACTTGGATCCTTTGGGCGATAATTCTGAAGCGCGTTTGGGATATTTAGCAACACTTTTAACGGTTGAAGATTTTGTTTCTGTTTTTGATGATCCGGCGCAAGCAAATAAAGCACTGGAAATATTATTACAATCAAAATTGAGATTACTACAATTATCCCACAGAATTGATCAACAACTTTTTTGCAAACAACTTTTGTTTAATTTAAAAGATGCAACAACACTGTCAGGATTGATTTTTGACTATAAAATACTTGGCACAGATTATTTGAGAGAAAATGAAGGCGCAAATATTTATCTGCAACTCGTTATTCATGATGCGGAAAATTTTTTGCCGCGTTTAACAGCATTGCCCGAAGCGGAACAATCGCATTTGTTGACTGTGGGTGATCCCGCTATTTTGTGTCGGTTGGTTAATGAATCCAATTTAGCCGAGGCGATACAACATCCACAAGCTGCTCTTTTTCTTGGCCGATTAGGAAATGATTATCTTGTTAATATTGCGGTGAAAGCCATTTCGCCTGCGCTTCATCTGTTGAAAATATTATTAGCTTTAATTTCCGATGAAGTCCTCCAACAAAATATTATTTATGGTTTAGTTAAACATTGCGTAGAAACGCATAATGATTCTTTCAAAAAAGCGATCGAATCATTTGATAGTTTAAGGTCTGAAGACGTTTTATTTAAAAAAATTGTATTAGCATTCAATGTCGCTTATCGCGAAAGAAGAGATGCAAATCCAGATGATTATTATAACCATAAATTTTTTGGCTATTCGAAATTCGACAAGATAGAGGCATCAAAGAAACTGCCTACATTAGCAACTCAAACAGAAATGAAGCAGCATCCTGCGCTAAATGAAGGTGATTTGTACGAAGTTGCGGTGCGATTTAAACGATGTCTGCCGAAGTGATATCGAGGCCGTGCATTCAGTACGCCTTCCCGGCGAGGGAAGGTGCCCGAAGGGCGGATGGGGGAATACAAATTTTTTATTTTTGAAAATTTGTATTCCCCCATCCGGCCTTCAGCCACCTTCCCCCTGCGTGGGAAGGATTTCAAATCCGCTACTTTGTTAATTAAAAAAAAGTCATTGGATAGATTTTTTCACTTGGCTAGACCCACTCAAATCACACGCACTACCTGTGCAGGTGCATTCAACACCGCCTTGTGGCAATAAAGCTTTATAAGTAATCGTAATGGTATCGCCTTTATAGGCTTTCATGTTGAATTGAACATTGTGTTTCTGATAAATGCACATTTGACCTAAGCGACCGATCCATAATCCAACCATCGCTGAATCTTGATTGGTATAGTAAGTCATCGGCGTGAGTAGCTCAGAATTCTTTTTGACTTCCTGACCTTTGGTTATTTTTTCCGTGACGTAAACAAATGCTCTGCCGTTTTGGGTGGTGTGATTCACAAACTGTAATTTCAGCGGCGTAATTGCTGTGGCAAAAGCTGCTTGAGACAACAATAACCCGGCAACCACAATTGATAATTTATTTTTTAAACACATACTTCCTCCTCATTTACGCAATTGATTTATTTTTTGTTGTTTGATAAACCGGAAATTGTCGACAAAGCGCCAACGCATTTTCACGCACTGTCGAAATAATTTTTTCATTATGTATATCGTCCAGTATATCACATATCCACTGCGCCAACATTTCCGATTCTTTTTCTTTAAAGCCACGTGTGGTAACCGCGGGTGTTCCCAAACGTAACCCACTGGTAATAAACGGTGATTGTGGATCATTCGGTACAGTATTTTTATTGACAGTAATATACGCACGACCGAGCGCTGCCTCAGCATCTTTTCCTGTCATATTTTTATCCATCAAATCAATTAAAAATAAATGATTATCTGTACCATCACTCACGATTTTATAACCGCGTTGTTGCATCACTTTCACCATGACCTTGGCATTTTTTAAGATTTGTTGTTGATAATTTTTAAAATCGGGTTGCAAGGCTTCATGAAATGCAACTGCTTTTGCCGCAATCACGTGCATGAGCGGACCGCCCTGACCACCGGGAAATACAGCGGAATTTAATTTTTTTTCTAACTCAGGATTTTCTTTTGCAAGAATCAAACCACCGCGTGGACCGCGTAATGTTTTATGTGTGGTAGAAGTCGTGACATCAGCAATGGCGACAGGCGATGGATATAACCCAACCGCAATCAGTCCCGCCACATGCGCGATATCTGCTAGCAAATACGCGCCGACATCGTTTGCAATGTCGCGCAAGCGTTGCCAATCCACTAAACGTGAATAAGCAGAAAAACCTGACACAATTAATTTAGGTTTATGTTGTGCGGCCAATGCGGCGACTTGTTCATAATCAATTAAACCGGTTTTTGCATTTAAGCCATAGGAATGAAATTGATAAAGCTTGCCAGAAAAATTCACCGGTGAACCATGCGTTAAATGTCCGCCATGCGCAAGACTCATTCCCAACACAGGATCGCCTGGTTTTATTAATGCTGCATACGCGGCTGAATTAGCTTGAGATCCAGAATGCGGTTGTACGTTTGCATAATGCGCGCCAAATAATTTTTTCACGCGCTCAATCGCGACATTTTCTGCGACATCCACAAATTCGCATCCACCATAATAACGTTTGCCGGGATACCCTTCGGCATATTTATTGGTTAACACAGAACCCTGCGCTTCTAATACAGCGGTGCTCACATAATTTTCTGATGCAATTAATTCTATGTGTTCTTCTTG
>CAZOFA010000007.1:10835-27644 GCA_964578975.1 uncultured Coxiellaceae bacterium | reverse complement strand
TAATTTAGCTTCAGTCAAAATTTTCTGCGCTTGATCTTCACGATATTTTTTCAGTGCTAAACGAAATTCCGAATTTTTTAAACTTAAAATACTGGCTGCCAATAATCCAGCATTAATAGCACCTGCTTTACCCACCGCCATCGCTGCGACAGGAATGCCCCCAGGCATTTGCGCAATGGAAAGTAATGAATCTAAGCCATTAAACGCTTGCGAAAGAATGGGCACACCAATGACAGGCAGCAATGTTTTTGCTGCAATCACGCCTGGCAAGTGAGCGGCACCACCTGCACCCCCGATCAACACTTCAATACCACGTTCTTCCGCTGTTTTAAGATAATTAAATAACGCATCGGGTGTGCGGTGCGCGGATAACACATGCGCTTCATTGCCAATATTTAACGAATCTAAAATGAGACCCGCATGTTCCATGATGGGCCAATCTGATTTTGATCCCATTAAAATGCCGACTAAAATTTTTGACATGTTGCCCTCCTCTCTTTAATGTTTAAAACAACGCACGCCGGTGAATGCCATTGCAATTTGATGTTCATTGCAAGCGGCAATCACTTCCTCATCACGCATAGAACCACCCGGTTGAATAATCGCATGAATCCCCAAATGCGCCAAGCGATCGATGCTATCGCGAAACGGGAAAAATGCATCAGAAGCGAGAATCGAACCCGATAATGCGTCGCCTGCTTTTTTAATCGCAATATCCACTGCATCCACGCGCGACACTTGACCTGCACCGACACCAATGGTTCGGTTTTCTTTGGCGATTAAAATCGCGTTTGATTTGATGTGTTTTATCACGCGCCAGGCAAATAACATATTTTTGATATCGTGCTCGCTTGGTTTGCGCGTCGTCACGATTTTTAAATCGAGGGCAGTCACAATTTTTTTATCTTTTTCCTGCATCAACACACCGCCTTCGATAAATTTCATTTCGAAAGCGGTGGACGGCGTGTCATTGAGTTGTAACACGCGTAAATTCGGTTTTTTTGCAAAAATGGCTAACGCATCTTGAGTAAAATCAGGCGCAATAATCACTTCAAAAAAATGTTGTGTGATACCTTCCGCAATTTCTTTGCTGCACGACTGATTCAACGCAAGAATACCACCAAACGCCGATTGCGCATCCGCTTGAAATGCTTGTTGAAATGAAGAAAGCAAAGTATCACCACTCGCAACCCCACACGGATTCGCATGTTTCACAATCACGCACGCGGGCTCAGAAAATTCACGCACACACGCAACTGCAGCATCTGCATCAGCGATATTATTGTAAGATAATTCTTTGCCTTGATGTTGTTTTGCGCTGAGAATTCCGCTATTTGATAATCGATAGGCTGAAGCGCTTTGATGGGGATTTTCGCCGTAACGTAATTCTTGATGCTTCACCAAATGTAAATCGAGCTGTGTAGCGCTTCCCTTTTTTAAGTATTGATAAATTAATTCATCATACTGTGCCGTATGCAGAAACGCTTTCGTCGCAAGCTCTTGACGCAACGCAAAACGTAAGCCACCCTCTGCACGCAATTCATCTAACACAGTCACATAATCATTTGGATCAACAACCACACCCACCCAACCCATATTTTTTGCAGCTGAACGGATCATCGTCGGTCCACCAATGTCAACATTTTCAATCGCATCATCAAACGTCACATTGGGTTTTTTAATCGTCGCTGCAAACGGATATAAATTCACAACCACTAAATCAATCCATTCAATTCCAGGTGTCACATGTTTATCGCGCAAGCCTAAAATACCGCCATGCACATGCGGATGTAATGTCTTCACGCGTCCATCCATCATTTCGGGAAATCCTGTCACGTCTGAAATATCTCGAACAGCAATCTTTGCATCCGCCAATACTTGACGCGTACCGCCCGTCGAAATAATTTCAATATTCAATGCACAGAGCGCGCGTGCAAATTCAACGATTCCTGTTTTATCAGAAACAGAAATGAGTGCGCGTTTAACTGCAGTCAACGTTTCATTCATATATTTTTATCCATCACAAGTTGAATGGCTTCAATCAGCGCTTCGCCCTCAAGCGTTTGCACACGTTTTTTTAAAGAATCGATGGTGTCATCCGCCAATACGTCACATTTTTTTTGCACTAAGATAGGACCTTGATCCAATTCTTCTGTGACAATATGAACCGTGCAACCGGTTTGTTTTTTTCCCGCATCGAGTACGCTACGATAAATATTTTTATCGATTCCACCCGCAAAATCCGGTAGTAACGACGGATGGACATTCATAATTTTATTACGCCATTGTTTGACAAATTGATCGGACAAAATGCGCATGTAACCAATCAAAATAATAAATTCAACATGATGCGCGTGCAGCACCTCTGAAATTTTATTATCAAAATTTTCGCGGGTAAGAGACGCTGGATCAATATAAACAGCGGGTAATCTATGCTGTTTAGCACGTTCTAAAATATACGCATCTGGTTTGTTGCTCAGCACAATCTTAATTTGTGCGGCTAAACGTTTTTGTTGAATCGCATCAATGATGGCTTGTAAATCCGTGCCACGCGTTGAACCTAAAATACCTAATGAAATACGGCGCATCATTCACCTCGCAATGTTTGCATGGTTAAAATACGTCGATCAATTAATTCCTGTGTGCCAATGTCTTTGCGATGGAACAAACGTCCTTTGATCCGTGCAATTTCAGCTTGTGCAATTTTTTCAGCAAACGGAATCGTGTCAGATTTTCCGACCACCGCCGCGGTACGCGAACCAAGGGCATATAATTTTCCATCACGCTCATCGATGGAACCCAAATAAAGTTGCTCGCGATTTTCAATGGCAGAAATATCAATGATTTCATTTTTGAGCGGATGATCGGGATAACCTTCAGGCACCGCATATTTACAGACCGTCGCTTGATGCGCGAAACGAACTGTGGCCTCCGTCAATTTTCCCGTGACCCAATCCTGACAAACGCTCACAAAATCCGACTCCAAGAGCGCTAATACATTCATCACTTCAGGATCACCAAATCGGGCATTAAATTCGATCACACGCACACCCTCACGCGTTGCCATAAAACTTCCGTACAACACGCCAATATATTTTTCGCCGATTTCTTGCGTAAGCGCTGCAATCACTGCTTTGTTGATTTCAAACGCGGTTAGCACATCTTGTTCAGTTAAAAATGGTAACCGATGATTTGCATCAGAATAACTGCCCATGCCGCCCGTGTTCGGACCGCGATCATCCACCAATGCACGTTTGTGATCTTGCACGATCGGCATCGGCACCACGTGTTCGCCATCACAAAAACACATAAAAGAAAATTCTTCGCCGATGCATTTTTCTTCAATCACAAACGTGTGTTTTAAACCATGTAATTCTTCACAAAATTGATATGCCTCATCGATCGAATGCAAATGATCGCCCGCCACTTTAACGCCTTTTCCACCCATCAACCCATCGGCTTTAATGACATAATGCCCTTCGCCTAATTGATGTAAAAAAGCTTTTGCTTTGGCTATGTCATGAAACACACGATAATTCGGCGAACCTTGAATGTGATATTTTTTTAATAAATCGCGTGTGAATGATTTACTCGTTTCAATTTGCGCTAATTTTTTTTTCGGTCCAATGGTTGGAATATTTTGCTCGGTTAATGCATCAGCCAGACCTTGTTCTAAAGGTGCTTCAGGGCCAATGAGCGCAATATCAATTTTCCATTCACGCGCTTTTTTTACTATCGACGGTATATCAGTTCCCAACCAATAGTCGGTGGTCAGTGCACGAATGCCCGGATTATTGGATGTCGCACAACAAAAAATTTTGGGTGATTGTGGCGATCGTGCGAGTGCTTTTGCAAGTGCATGTTCGCGCGCGCCTGAGCCGATAATTAAGATATGCATGATCACCTCGTTTGATGTTGTTTTTCCCAGGCTTGCATTTTTGCTTCATCAATGTCGCCTGTGATGTAATCACCATCCATGCATGCCATACAAGGTTTATCAATCTGATGTTCGCCACGACGCGTCACCGCTTCCACCAAATCATCTAATTCTTGATACATCAATTTATCCACACCTAAAAATTGACGGATTTCTTCTAACGTATCATTCGCCGCAATTAATTCTGCACGCGATGGAATATCAATGCCGTAAAAACAAGGATTTTTAATCGGTGGACACGCTGACACAAAATAAATTTCTTTCGCACCAAACTCACGCACCATTTTCACAATTTCACGACTCGTGGTACCACGCACAATACTGTCATCTAAAATTAAAACTTTTTTATCTTTAATTTCCGTTCTTTGTGGCGTTAATTTATAACGCACACTGCGACTGCGTTGTTGTCCATCGGGCATTATAAACGTACGGCCGATGAAAGGATTTTTATATAAACCTTCGGTGTAACGTACACCTAATTCGTGCCCGAAAGACAGTGCGGCGGTATTTGATGTGAACGGTGCTGGAATCACCACATCTGGAATAATATCTGGAAAATTTTTCTTCCACGCTTTTGCGAGATTTTGTCCCATGTGTAAACGTGCGCGATACACACTGATGGTATTTAATGTTGAATCGGGGCGTGCGAAATACACATATTCAAAAATACAGGGCGTAAATGTTTTTTTGCTGATGATTTTTCGAAACAGTTTTCCGTTGCGATTCACAAATACAACTTCGCCTGGTTGCACATCCTGCATCGGCTCGAATCCTAACGCATAAAACATCGTATTTTCTGAGGCGAAAATATAATCTTTGCTGCCATCGGGATTTTTGCGTTCACCCATCACCAATGGACGAATACCATGTGGATCGCGAAATGCCAACAATCCTTTTCCAATGATGACGCTGACAACGGAATAAGAACCACTGACACGATCAAAAATCGTATTCACTGCATCGCACGCTTTCGTAAAAAAAACATCTTCTTCATCGGTGGTAAAGTTTTTTCCGTCTAATCCATCGGCTAACATGTGTAATAGCACTTCTGAATCGATGGAAGAATTTAAATGACGATGTTTGACGGCCGTAATTTCTGTCGCTAATTCTTGATAATTCACCAAGTTGCCATTGTGTGCGAGTGCAATTCCGCGCGGACTGCCGATCCAAAGTGGTTGCACATCTGCAATATCATAACCACCTGCGGTGGGATAACGCGTGTGGGCAATGCCCATATTGCCGAGTAAATGTGAAATATCGTTGGGGGAAAAAATTTCGCGGACGTAGCCCAGCCCATGCTTTAGATAAAAACGTTCTCGACAGGTGAGAATGCCTGCTGCATCTTGGCCGCGATGTTGCAGGTGAATAAGACTGTCATACAATTCCGCAGAGACGGGTGCATGACTAAATATTCCGACGATTCCACACATTAAATAAATACCTAAAAAAATTTACCAAAATTCATTGTCATTGCGAGCGGCCCTGGATTGCCGCGTCGCGCAAAGCGCTCCTCGCAATGACGGCCAATCAAGCCAAATACGCCGCCATATTGCGCATGATTCTGTCCGAGACCGGTATCAATCGTGAGGGAAAATGAAATGAATGACCGGTGATCATTTCATAAAGTTGAATATAACGAGACGACAATTTCACGATTAATTCTTCAGGTGCGCGTGGTAACACTTCATCATTGTATGGGTCACAATGATCCACAAACCATAAACGCAAAAATTCTTTGTCAATATTTTCCGGCTCGAGATGTTGTGCGTAACGTTCTTCATAACTTCTCGCCAACCAATAACGACTGGAATCAGGTGTATGAATTTCATCGACTAACACAATCTGGCCATTCGCATCTTTGCCCATTTCATATTTGGTATCGACTAAAATCAATCCTTGTTTGCGCGCAACTTCCGTCCCATAGGCAAATAATTGCAATGCAGCTTTTGACGCCACATCCCAATCTTCTTGGGTCATCCAACCTTCACGCACAATTTCGTCCGGACTAATCGGTCGATCATGTTTTTCTTCTTTCGTGGTCGGTGTCAACATCGGTTGTTCTAGACGTTGATTTTTTTGCATGCCTTCATGCAGTTTATTGCCGCAGTAATCACGAACGCCTTTTTGATATTGTGTCCACAGTGATGTGCTGGTGGTACCGGTAATGTATCCACGCACCACAAATTCAATGGGAAACACGTCACATTTTTTTGCAATCGTCACATTCGGATCAGGGACCGCGATCACATGATTTGGAATGATGTGTTCGGTTTTTTGAAACCACCAAGCACTGGTAAGATTCAACACTTGACCTTTGTACGGTACGGATGCCAACACGCGATCAAATGCGCTCTGACGATCTGTGGTGATAAGCAACAACTCATCTCCCAAATCATACGTATCACGCACTTTGCCTTGATATTTTTTTCCCGCAGAAATATCAGTGGCGGTTAAGCAGTAAGGTAAAGCATCTTTAATTTGCTCTAAATAATTTTCAATAGTAGTCATAGTCATGGGCATATGGATTAAATAAAATGTGTGAGTTAATAATATCTTGCATGTTTTCATCGTGCGCGACTTGCCACAATACACCGTGACGAATCGCCCGAATTCCCTTAATGTTAAAATGATCTTCTAACATTTGTTGTTTTTGGCGTCCCAAAACATCTTCTTTGGAGCGCACTAACAATCTTGTACCGCGTTGTTTTTTTAGATCGACTGAAGCAATCATCCGTTCTTTGCGATCATTAAACAACACGCCAGTTTTTTTGATTTGTTCGACCACTAGCGGCGAATCACATTCAATTTCCCAGTGAATGTGGCGTTTAAGTTGGGTCGGAATATTCGCATGCTGCAACGCGTTTTCAATCGACAAGGCGTGATTATCGGTGATCGTTAAATCAATGATGAGTTCATGGTGCGGCGAATGATACTGTTTGATGTCTGGCAAACGCGGATAATAATTTAACGAGGACACCTGTTGCACGAAACCTTGTTGAATATATTCACGCATCGAGCGAAAAATAGCATCGCCCTGTGTCGTGCGCTCTGGATGCGGCATCATCGCCATCACATTTCCCATTTTATTGGAGACTGCCGCAATGTTATGAATCGAACCATTGGGATTAATGGGAAATTCATCGACGATTTGGCCTTCGGTGTCGCAATATTGAAAAACATTTAAACCCTGCGTTTCGATTTCAATTAACAAGGCAGGCGGAATAATAAAACGTCCTTCTGCGTGTGCCACTGGAATGCGTAAAATATCTTTCGGTGTGAGACAACGCGTAAACGCATTTAATTGATAGCGATCAGACAAACGCATCGTCACCCACGCATTATAATAGCCTGTTCCCAACACTTTGCCATTTTGCATGCGTTTATTTTCAGATAGCGCCATGCACAACTTGTCATTTTCAATGCCGGGAACTAAACCACTTTCTAATAAAATTTGTGCGCCATTGCAAATGCCCAACACCGGTTTACCGAGCTTACTTTGTGTTTTGATCACTTGCATGATTGGATCGAGTGCGGCGATGACGCCAGCGCGCCCACGATCTTCATAAGAAAATCCGCCGACGATAATATAACCGGCAAATTCACTGAGTTTTTCTTTCGATTCATTCCATAAAAATTCGTGCGCTTCCATGCCGGCACGTTGCACGGCAAGAATGGTTTCGCGCTCACAGTTTGAACCTGGAAATTGGATAATGGCTATGCGCATAGCGTTACCTTCTTGTCACCTGATACCACGTGACCGATTTCATACAATTTAAATTGTGGTAAATCGGCTAACACACGACGTGCTGGTTCGACTTGATCATGCGCCAACATCATCACTAAACCCACACCCATGTTAAATGTGCGATACAGTTCGTGATCGTCTAACTGTCCCAATTGTCGCAACATGGAAAATACGGGTTGCTGCGGCCAACTTTCTTTTTTAATTTCAACTGCCGTATGGTTAGGCAAAATGCGTGGGATATTTTCCAATAATCCACCGCCGGTAATATGCGCCATTCCTTTAATGGGAATCGCGTGGTGTAACAAATGTAAAATTGGACGTGTGTAATTGATATGGGGTTCCAGCAACACTTCACCTAATGTGCGATTAAATTCATCGATGTGACTATCCACTGAAAATTTTCCGATATCGAAAAATAATTTGCGTGCGAGTGAATAACCATTGGTATGCAAACCACTCGAGGTGAGTGCAACAACAACATCGCCTGCGCAAATGTCTTTGCCTAAAATGACTTTTTCTTTATCGACCACACCCGTAATCACACCCACTAAATCATGTTCGCCAGGTAAATACGTGCCCGGCATTTCTGCCGTTTCACCTCCCACGAGGGCAATATGATTTTCACGACAGGCTTTCACCATGCCCGCCACAATTTGTTCGACGATCATGGGATGCAATTTATCATTCGCAATATAATCCAACAACGTTAAGGGTTTTGCGCCCAACACCACAATATCATTCGTGGTGGCGCTCACCAGATCCATCCCAATGGTATCGAATTTTTGCATCATGCGCGCAATGATGATTTTGGTGCCGACCCCATCAATGCTTTGCACTAAAACCGGATGACGATAATCGCGTAAAATCTTTTGCAAATCATACAGCGCACCAAAACTGCCAAGATCAGTTAATACGGCTTCAGAAAAAGTGCTCTCGACATTTTTTTTAATACGTCGCACTGCTTCGTTGCCAGCGGCAATATCAACCCCTGCTGATTTATAATCGATTGTCATAATAATTTCTCGCGTAAGCCATTTTCCCACGCTGTTTTTGCTTCAGCGATGGTTAAATTAATACAGGATTGCATGTTCAACACAGGTGTCGTGGTTGTCTGCCCAATCACAGAAAACGAAATTTGATATTGGTTCATCACCTTTTTCAATGCCGGTAATTTATCTTTTGCAATCTCCAAAATAAATCCACCGGTTTCACTAAATAATTTTTTATCGTTAGACAAATCGCCTAACAGCTCGACCTCTACACCGATGTGGTTTTTGAAACTCATTTCTGCCAGCGCGACCGCAAACCCGCCATCCGAAATATCATGCGCAGATAAAACTAATTTTTGTTGAATTGCAGCGCAAAGCGCCTGAATTTCGGCCGCAATTTTACTTAAATCCGGTTTCGGAACATGACGACCTAACTCGCCCAAGACATCATAATAAACGCTTCCACCGCATTCATCACGTCGTTCGCCGAGTAAAATGAGTAATGAATCCGCACGCTGTAAATTTTTGCTAATCACACGCTCAACATCTTCGATGACGCCCAGACAACTGATCATGGGCGATGCCGGAATCGCACCGGTTTTTGATTCATTATAAAGTGAAACATTACCAGAAATCACGGGAAGAGACGCATTGGGAAACTCTTTCAGGCCAATCGCACGACAGGCATCCGCAATTCCGCGCACAGACTCGGTAAAATCCCACATGTGTTCGGGTTTTTCTGGATTACCGAAACATAAACAATCGGTCACTGCTTGCGGTAACGCACCCACCGCGGCAACATTACGCGCTGCTTCCACGACAGCATTCACCGCACCCCAATACGGATCAATTTTATTGTAACGAGGACATTGATCGAGCGACAAGGCAATGCCGGTTTTTTGAATTTCCGCTGGATACTGCGCATCGTTAAACGGCTGCATCACACCCGCATCTGCCTCCCCTGCTTCAATCACGGTGCGCCCTTGTACTTGTTTGTCATACATTTCAAAAATCGGTGCGCGTGAAGCAATATTTTCATGGGAAAGTAACGTTAATAACATCGAATTATAATCATTGAGCCCGGATAAATTTGGCTCGGAAAAAGTTTTATTTGCGCTAACATAAGGACGATCATATAAAATTCCTTTTGTCACATCAGCTGCACGCGCGCGCACAATTTCTTGGCCGTGATGTTTCACCACATATAAACCATCGTGACGAATTTTTCCCACGACACTCGCTTTTGCGCCAAATGAAATGGCGGGCAAGGCAAACGTTTCGTTGTAGTGCGTGAGAATAAGATCGACATACTCGGGCGGCACCACCCACATGAAACGCTCTTGTGTTTCTGAGCAAAGAATCACGTGCGGAAGTAAATGCGCCATGCTGGTCGGCACTTTTTCTAAATCAATTTCCGCGCCATAACCACCAGCCTCTGCCATTTCCACCGACGCACACGCAACGCCACCGGCACCTAAATCTTTAAATCCCACTTGATCAATCAAGTTTTTTTCGCGCAAAATTTTAAATAACGCGTAATTGGCTTTGAGTAAATGTCTTTTTAAAAATGCATTCGGTTCCTGCACGGCACCTTTATTTTGTTCTTGATTTTCTTCGACCAAATCGGTCGAGGCGAAACTCGCGCCACCAAAACCGCTGTTATCCGTCGGTTTTCCCACCAGAATAAAAACATAATGAGCAGCATTTTTTGGCGCATAGGAGTGAATGACATGATCTTCGCGCACAATGCCTAAAGTGACAACCGTCACTAAACAATTTTCGTTGTAGCCCGGATCAAAATACACATCGCCCGCCAGATTCGGCACACCGATCGGATTGCCATAGCCTGCAATGCCTTTGACGACTTCTTCTTGAATCCAGTTAGTTTTGTGTCGCTTGATATCACCAAAACGCAGTCCATCTGCAACCGCAATCACTTCAGCGCCCATGCAACACACATCACGCACATTGCCACCGATGCCAGTTGCGGCACCTTCGTACGGGACAATTTGGGAGGGATGATTATGAGACTCATGACTGATCACAACACCGTAACGCAAACCCTGGTTATCGCGCGCGACGGACACAATCCCCGCGTCTTCTTTTGCGCCCAAAATAACATTGGGGCCTTCAGTGACTAATTTTTTTAAGTGTTTGCGGCTCGATTTATAAGAACAATGTTCAGAGCCTTGGATAGACCACAGCACGAGTTCTGCCAACGTGGGTGGACGTTTGAGAATGTTATTTTGGATCGTCAGAACTTCATCGATGGTGAGGACGAGATGATGTTTTTGCAACAGCGTTTGAATGGCTTCGCGTGTCAATGCAGTAAAATCAAGTGCTTCTGAAGATGCCAGCATTCTGTAAAAACTCCTCGTGCGTTTTAGGCCGCTAAGATAGCATGAATTCATGTGTTCGGCGATGATTTTCTCTCTTCAGGTTGGATGTACGTGTACATCTTTTCAAATTTAAAAATCAGGGAAAAAACGTGCGCGGGCACGAGCACGCACGCGGGCACGATTTCAAAAAAAGATACTAGTAGATCCATCTGACTTCCAATACAATAAGCCCCATAGTTTTGTTCGGAGACCGCAACAGAAAATGACAGAAAATGTAATTGAACTAAGAGGCGTATCGAAAGCGATTCATGATCATCAGATTCTGTACGATATCAATCTTGAAGTCAGAAACGGCGAGTTTCTCACGTTGCTCGGTCCTTCCGGTTGTGGCAAAACAACCTTGCTGCGTTTGATTTCCGGTTTTGAAAAACCGACAACTGGCACCATTTTTATTAACGGCAAAAATGTCGATGGTTTGCCGCCGCATTTGCGTCATGTACACAATGTTTTTCAAAGCTACGCACTCTTTCCACATATGACGGTTTACAACAATGTCGCTTTTGGTCTGCGCTGTCATCGCGTGCCGAAAAAAGAAATTGATGAGCGCGTGAGTGAAGCGTTAAAAATTGTGAAACTCGAGAAATACGCTCAACGCAAACCTGAGCAATTGAGCGGTGGTCAACAACAACGTGTCGCAATCGCGCGTGCGGTGGTGAATCGTCCGCTCGTGTTATTGCTGGATGAGCCATTGAGTTCGCTGGATTATCGCTTGCGTAAGACGATGCAAATTGAATTGAAACAATTGCAACGTAAATTAGGCATCACATTTATTTTTGTCACGCATGATCAAGAAGAAGCGTTATCCATGTCTGATCGTGTCGTCGTGATGAATGAAGGTGGCATAGAACAAATTGGCACGCCCAGACAAGTGTATGAAAAACCACAAAATCTGACCGTCGCCACATTCATCGGCGAAGTGAATATTTTTGAATGTGAAGTCACTGCAGTGAATGAAAACAAAGTCACCGTTAATATCCAAGGCAAAGAACGTTTAGTAAAAAGTTCACGTCAATTTACCCCCGGTCAGCATGCGCATATTTTAGTGCGACCCGAAGATTTGCGCGTTTGGGATTCTTCTGAAGTGGATGATACACATAATATGTTTCCCGGCGTGGTGGAAGAAGTTATTTACAAAGGAACAACAGTCGATCTCATGGTTCGTTTATCCAACAATCAAATTGTCGCTGCGACTGAATTTTTTGATGAGGATGATGACCGCTTAGAATATGCCATCGGTGAAAAAGTATGGACGACTTGGCTCTCTGGGTGGGAGGTGATCTTGCCGCATGAAACGTGATCGGTTATTTAAACAAGTTTCGCTCTCCATCATTTGGATTTGGCTCGTCATTTTTGCCCTGGTGCCATTTGGTCTCGTGACGCTTGCGAGTTTTTTAAGTCATAGCGATGCGCATTTGCTTGAATTACCTTTTACGCTTGCCAATTATTTTCAACTGAATCACTCGATTTATTTACGCATTTTTAAAGAATCGTTTTATATCGCCGGCATTTGCACATTGATCTGTCTGATTGTGGGCTATCCATTCGCGTATGTGATCGCGCGCTTGGAAAACGGGATGAAAAGTTTATTAATTTTATTAATTATCATTCCCTTTTGGACGAGTTCGCTCATCCGCAGTTATTCCATGATCACGATTTTGAAACCAAAAGGTTTGATTAACTCTCTTTTATTGTGGACTGGAATTATTGATAAACCACTGCCACTCTTGTTTACCGATACCGCAGTGATGGTCGGATTAGTTTACAACTTATTGCCATTCATGATTTTACCGTTGTTGACCAACATCGAGCGTCTGGATGGTCGTTTAATTGATGCTGCGCGCGATTTGGGTGCGAATCGGATTACGACATTCAGAAAAGTGATTTTACCGTTGACCTTACCCGGCATTTTGTCTGGTTGTATTCTGGTGTTTTTACCCGCTATGACGCTCTTCTATATTCCCGATTTACTGGGCGGATCAAAATCTATTTTGCTGGGTAATTTAATTCAAAATCAATTTTTAATCGCACAAAATTGGCCGCTGGGATCTGCAATTAGCATCGTCTTCACGTTAATGCTCGCAGTGTTGCTCCTGATTTATTGGCGCTCGACACGCAGCAATCAAGCGCAGGATTTCATATGAAAAATTATCCTGTGAATGCCTATCTCAGCTCTATTTATCTATTCTTTTATATACCCATTATTGTATTAATTATTTATTCATTTAATAACGCGCAATATTCACTGGTTTGGCATGGGTTTTCAGTGCGTTGGTATCAAGAATTATTTTCTGATACGGATTTGTGGATTGCCGTTTTTCACTCCCTGATACTCGGTATCGTCGCTGCCTCCATTGCGATGTGGATTGGTGCACTTGCGGCTATTAGTCTTTATCGTTATGAATTTCGCGGGCGAGAAATCTTGTATGGGCTTGTTTTTATTTTAATTCTCTCACCCGACATCGTGATGGGGATTTCACTGTTAATTTTATTTAGTTTGGTGAAAATCACGTTGGGATTTTGGAGCTTGTTACTGGCACATATTACCTTTTGCATCCCCTTCGTTGTCGTCACGGTTTATAGCCGTATTGTGAGTTTCGATCATTACATTTTTGAAGCGGCCAAAGATTTAGGTGCCACAGACACCGTGATTTTTTCGCGTATTATTTTGCCGTTATTATGGCCTGCTTTGTTATCTGGCTGGTTATTGAGTTTCACCCTGTCGCTGGATGATGTCATTATTAGTTATTTTGTGGCAGGTCCTGATTTTGAAATTTTACCGTTAAAAATTTACTCCATGGTACGTCTCGGCGTGAAGCCCGAAATCAATGCGTTATGCAGTGTGACATTTTTATTAACGCTTGTGCTGATTCTGCTTTCCCAATTAGTGTTGAGGAAAAAACCATGAGAGCGCTATGCCTCATGTTTTGCAGTATTTTTTTAACCGCAACCACATTCGCGGCTGATAACGTGTTAAATCTTTACACCTGGTCAGGTGTTATTCCTGAATTTGCGATACAACAATTTGAAAAAGAAACGGGGATCAAAGTCAATTTTTCAACGTATGACAGCAATGAAACCATGTATAGCAAACTGAATGCGACGCCAAATGCGGGTTATGATGTGATTGAACCGTCGAGCTATTATGTGGAGCGTATGCGTAAACAAAATATGTTGGAACCGATCGATCACACCAAATTATCGAATTTTAAAAATGTAGATCCTGAATTTATCGATCGGAAATATGATCCTCATGCGCGTTACAATGTTCCTTTTATTTGGGGAACCACGGGGATTTTTGTCAATAAAAATTATTTTAATCCAAAAACTCTCACGAAATGGTCTGATCTCTGGGATCCCAGATTTGAAAATCAATTGATGTTGTTAGATGATTCGCGCGAAGTGTTCGCCGTAGCATTACATGTGTTGGGCTATTCGATTAATGACAGTGATCCTGCTCACATCAGAAAAGCCTATCTCAAATTGCAAGAACTGATTCCGAATATCAAACTTTATAAAAGTGATGGCGTCATCACCATTATGATTGATGAAGATGCGACAATCGGCATGGCGTGGGATGGCGATCTCTATAAATCCAAAAAAGAAAATGCCAATTTGGAATATATTTTGCCTAAACAAGGTTTTGTGTTGTACGTCGATTGTTTTGCGATCCCGAAAAATCCGCCCCATCGAGAAAATGCGTATAAATTTTTAAATTTTATGTTGCGACCGGATGTAGCGAAACAAATTGTATTAAATAATAATTTCGCGACAGCTAATCTTGCCGCACGAAAATTATTGCCCGCCAATGTGCGAAACAATCCTATCATTTATCCATCACGAGAAGTATTGCGCCATGGCGAGCTGCAAGAAGACATCAGTGATACAGCGCTGCAATTGTATGAGGATTACTGGGAAAAGTTGAAAATGGGTGGCTAGCTTTGCTATTCATTATTACTCAACACCAATTTTTTGCATTCCGATTTTTTATCGTAGTGATAGCAATCGATAAACAACGCGTTATTATCTAAATCAATTTCTTGTTGTAAAATGCCATTGATCATTTGGTCTATTGAATCCGTTGATGTGACGCGCGTATCAGGCGGATTTTTTGTGAAAGGTGTAATGATTTGCGACACATCTGTCGTGACGCTTGGATTAGGTGTTGGATTAGGTGGCGGTATGGGTGCCGTTTGTGCACGCATGTTAATAAAGAAGAACGGATCATCGACAAAACCTGAAGTATGGCTGGGGTTTGTGTAAGTGACAGAAACGTTGGGTTTATTAGGTAATATCAATACACTTTGTCCGTTAGCCGTTCCAACCACTTCTTGTACTTGGGTAAATGAACCAATCTGGCTCGAGGCGTTATTGTTGACTGTCCCTGTATTTAATTCATTTCCAGAAGTGGGTACGGCTAATGCCAACGTGATCGCTCCATTGTATCCGTTGTAATTGACGACATTGGTTTGGGTCGTATTACCACCGTTAATCAATCCGCTGACACTGCTATTGCCCGTAAAGTTAAACGTATTTGTTCCAGTGCCGCCGGTTAAGTTTTGAATATTCGAGAATCCACCCACGACACCTGCAATACTTCCTGTATTCGCACCACTGACAGTCCAGTCTGCATTGGCAGTTGCAACGGTTAAGGTATTGGAACCACTACCACCTGTGATCGAGCCACCAATATTTCCAGCATTGGTCAATACGAAATTATTTGTGCCGGTACTACCGGTTAAATTACCGAAACCACTAAAATGAGCCGCGTCTGCAGTTCCTGCGTTGGTGTTATTGATTGTCCAAGTTGTATTTGATGCACCAACCAGATTACTGTTTGTACCAGAACCGGCGAAGTTATTAATATTGCTAAAGCTGCCGCCGATAATGCCAGGTGCGGTATTTTGCGAAAGATTGACGGTGACAGGTGCTGAATAAGCACTGAATGTTAACGTATTGTTTGTGCCACTGCCACCGCCCACGACATTGCCCGTCAGCGTGGCATTATTATTAAATACGAAGTCGTTGGTTGCAGCACCACCAGTTAAATTTTGAATATTACTAAATCCACCGCTTGTCATATTAGTTGCTGCAATTGTTCCAGTACCATTATTAGTGACTGTCCAGGTATTCGTGCCCGTGCCTGTTAATAAGGCCAATGTATTCGTAACAGATGAATTGCCGTTGACTGTTAATGTACCTAACGATGCAACGTCATTTATCGTAAACACATGGTTACCACCCGTGCCTCCCGCTAATGTTAATGATTGTGAGCCGCCGGATAGAGTCGTATTAAAGTTAATATTGCCATTATTTGAGGTTAATACGGTGGGTGCGTTTAAGGTTGCTGCACCGTAAGATTGGACACCCGTGCTCGTCACATTGCCGTTATTAAATGTGACTGCACCGGTATTTAATGTGTTGAGTCCAGTGATTGCGCCGTTTAATACCGAGGCACCGATTAACGCTAAGCTATGTGTTGCACCTGTGACACTGCTTAATGTAATGGCTGAACCATTTAATGTTGCATCAGCACCCAATGTTGCAGCACCATATGATTGCGCACCGCTGCTGGTCACATTGCCGTTATTCAATGTAACTGCACCGGTATTTAATGTGTTGAGTCCAGTGATTGCGCCGTTTAATATCGAGGTACCAATTAACGCTAAGCTATGTGTTGCACCTGCGACATTGGTTAATGTAACGGCTGAACCATTTAACGATGCATCGGAACCTAATGTC
>CAZOFA010000007.1:0-10735 GCA_964578975.1 uncultured Coxiellaceae bacterium | reverse complement strand
CAAGTACAGCATTCGCACCGAGTGTTGCAGCACCATACGATTGTGCACCACTGCTCGTGACATTGCCGTTGTTAAAGGTGACTGCACCGGTATTCAATGTCGTGAGTCCTGAGATTGAGCCGTTTAATATCGATGAACCACTTAACGCTAAGCTGTGTGTACCGCCTGTGACATTACTCATCGTAATGCTTGAACCGGTTAATGTTGAATCTGCACCGAGTGTTGCATTGCCGTAAGATTGTGTGCCTGATGTAGTGATGCTACCGCCATTAATTGCAGTGGCGCCAGAGGAGAGACTTGCCGCAGAAACTGTGCCACCGAATGTTGTCGTGTTTGAATTGGTTAATGCGATAGCACCGACTGCAGTACCGCTACCGATATTGCCTGAGAAGTTAATTGCACCGGCACCTGAATTAATTGTGATGTCGTGTGCAGAACTATTTGAGATAGAAGAGGTAAAACTGACTGAGCTATCCGTTGTTGCAAGTACAGCATTCGCACCGAGTGTTGCAGCACCATACGATTGTGCACCACTGCTTGTGACATTGCCGTTGTTAAATGTCACTGCACCGGTATTCAATGTGGTGAGTCCTGAGATTACGCCGTTTAATATCGATGAGCCACTTAACGCTAAGCTGTGTGTACCGCCGGTAACGTTACTTAACGTAATGCTGGAACCGGTTAATGTTGTATCAGCACCAAGTGTTGCAACATCGAAGGATTGTGCACCTGATGTTGTGACGCTGCCGCCATTAATTGCAGTGGTACCGGTTGTTGTTACTGTAGAAAGACCCGAAAGCGTATTGCTAAAAGTAGTAATACCACTGCCTGATGTACTTGTAGCTAATGTATTCGTGCCACCTGCAATGGTATTTTGGAAGTTAATATTACCGGTAGTGCTTGAGAAAGTGCTTGCTCCTGAGAGTGTAACCGGTCCAGTGAGAGTTAATGCATTTGCACCTGAAGTAGAAATATTACCACTTGCACTAATAGAAGATGATTGAATAGTTGTTGGGACGCTAAATGCAACCGTAGGTATTGTGATAGTACCTGATTGTCCACTTTGTCCAATGGTTAATAAACTAAATCCTGTTCCTAATGCAGCAAGATCGGTCGGAGAAATACTTAAGTTCCCAGCTGCACCATTAATACCGATTGATCTTGTTGATGTAACAGGCGCTAATTGTAAAGCACCCGTACCAGTGACTGACAATGCGCCACCTGAAAATGTCACTGCAGTATCTGTAAAGATATTTAAATTATTTGCGTTCGCATTTAATGTGCTTGCGAGGGTAAGTGAATCAGCAGATAACGTTCTACTTGCAGTTGCACCACCAAATGAAACGGCATCATTATAAGTTTGTAAACCGGTTGTTGTTAAATTATTTCCATTGATAACCGTTGTTCCACCTGCATTAGTCGTAATGCTCGCTGCACTCACCGTGTTTCCAATCGTGGTGGTTCCCGTGCTGTTAAGTGTTAACGCATTGAGAGCAGTGCCTGAACCAACACTTCCCGTTAAGCTAATCGCAGCGTTGCCGGTGCTAATTGTTAAAGAACGTGCGATGGTATTTGCAACACTGGAAACAAAATTCACTGCGTTATTCGTTGTCGATAATGTAGTGTCAGATCCTAAATTAACAGCGGTATTATAAGTTTGTGTCCCTGATGTCGTAATGCCAGTCGTGTTGATATTCGTCGTGTCACTGGTACCGATTGATAAACTTGTTAATGCATTGACAGCACCGACGATACCACTAAAAGTGACAGTGCCACTGCTATTTGCAATATTTAAGACTTGTGTTCCATTCAGTATGTTGCCAAAGGTAATCCCGCCAGCGCCTGTTGAAGTCAACGTGGTACCTGCACCTAAAGTAACTGCACTGTTATAAGTTTGCGATCCGCTTGTTTTGATACTTGCGCCATTGATACTTGCCGTGTTTCCTGTGCCGGATATTAATAAACTCGTTAATGCGCTTGAACCGCCAACTGCACCGCTGAAAGTAACAGCACCACTATTGTTTGCAATACTTAACGCTTGTGGTCCATTCACTGTGCTACCAAATGTAATTCCACTGCCACCGGTTGAAGCAAATGACGTTGCACTGCTGGCACCGAGTGTCACTGGGCTATTATAAGTTTGTGAGCCGCTGGTCGTAATGCCTGTGCTGTTAATAGCTGTGTTATTACCTGTGCCAATTAACAAACTAGTCAAGGCACTTGAGCCACCTACGACAGCACCAGAATTAAAAGTAATTGCGCCGCTACTATTTGCAATGCTTAATCCTTGTGGTCCATTGATGGTTCCGCCAAACGTGATGCCGCCATTGCTTGAAGTCAGCGTGGTTAAACTACCTGCACCTAATGTCACTGCATTATTATAGGTTTGCGCGCCTGTTGTGGTAACGCCGGTGTTATTGATAGCCGCTGTGCCCGTTACTGCTACTGAAGTCAGTCCTGAAACCGTATCGCCAAACGTAGTGACACCTGAACCGGATGTTGTTGCTGATAAAGCAGATGCACCGCCTAACGTACTCGTAAAACTAATGTTGCCAGAACCTGCATTAAAAGTTGTATTTGAAGAAAGTGATACTGGACCATTCAAGTTAATATTTCCGCCGGTTGTATTGATATTGTTAGAAGCACCAGAGGAAAATAAAGTAATCGTATTACCTGCGCTATTGAGATTAATATTACCTGATGTGGTAGTTAAAACGTGGGTCGATGTCGTATTAAAAATCATATTTGAAGCAGCGGTTAAAGTAATATCTCCCACATTTGAAGAAATAGGCCCAACGACTGCATAAGCACCGCCTGTATTAGTAATGCTGATTGAACCGGATCCTGACTGAGTAATGCTGTCAACGATAAAATACCCAGACCCTTGGGTCGCTAGCTGAATATTGCCACTGGTTGAATTATTTGCTGAAAATTCCCAAACGGTATTGCTTGCATTAGACAGTACTACGCCGCCTGACGCAGTCGCAACAACATCACCTGATACAATAGTTCCTGATTGGGTAATTGCACCACCACTGTTAAGTGAAATCAAACCTAAACCTACATTTGTTCCAAAACTGCCAAAATTGATGCCGCCAGTCGATGTAAAGAAAGCAGATGCATTGTTGCCTTGATTGATTGTGAGATTGTTTACAAGAATCGCAACGGGATTAAGACTTGTTCCAACGCCAGTTAATCTTGGATTAAAGTTAAGGCTATTCGCCGTGATGACACTGCCAGCAGGATCAGCAAAGTTGCCTGCACCTAATGTGACAAAAGGAGTGCCAAAATTAACAGCACCGCCGATCGTCATCGTACCCGTGCTCGCTCCGGTATCACCTATGGTAACGGTACCAGCACCGGTGACTCCGCCTGTTAATGCAGTAATTTCAGCTGATGTCAAATCAAAAGCAGAAGCAGGAGAACCAGCGAGTGACATGGCCGTTGAAGCGGTAGAGGGTTTGAGTGTTAAAGCACCTGTCGTAGTAAATGCATTATTACCGCTATTTCCAATATTGACTGAATCAGCAATAATCGTAATGGCGCCTGAACCAGAAGAGATATTGTCATTATTATTTTGTGAGTAAGCGCCTGTACCTGTATTAATACTGACTGCATTATTTGTTGTGCTTATATTGCCATTGACTGTTGTTGGATTATTTCCATTTGTTAAATTAAATCCGCCGGGCGCTGTAATAGCACCTAAAGTGGTAATTACATTCGACAAAGAATTTAAATTAACAGCACCGGCCGTGAGACTCGCGCTAAACGTACCAGGAACCGTGATCACACCCGTTTGAGTGACTGAATTCGACGATGTAAGAGCAAGGTTTTGTCCTAATGTCGATGTACCCAGTATCGTTCCCGATGCATTGGAATTCGTAAGTGAAGCGTTATTCGTACCAGAATTATTAAGAGAAATTGCTCCAGTCAAACTATTTGCACTTCCTAATGTAATGACACCCGCACCCGCATTAATCGTAACAGCACCAGCGGACGATGCTTGTGTGATAGCGCCTGTTTGGGTCACACCCACACCGGTTAATGAAAGCGTTCCTGTGCCAACCGATGAAGTACCTATGCTTAAAGGTACTGTTGTATCGTTGATACTGACGTTATTTCCGCCTGAGTTAGTAAAAGAAACAGCGCCTCTAAAAATATTAGCGCTATTCAATGCAATAGCCCCCGCATTTGCGGTAAGCGTCACAGCTCCCCCTCCCACTGCTTGCGTGATTGCACCTGTTTCACTTAAACCAACACCTTGCAGCGTCAATGTTCCCGATCCGACATTGGAAGCTGCAACACTCAGAGCGCCCAAACTTCTTAGCGAAACATTGTTCGCGCCTGAATTACTTAACGTGACTGCACCGGTAAAATTATTTGACGCACTGGCGAGCGTGATCGCATTGGCTCCCGCTGTAAAACTACTCGTACCAGGCACAACCAGCGCACCGGTTTGAGAAATACCAACACCTGTAGCCGTTAAGTTACCGCTATTGGTTAAGGTAATAGCGGTAGGGAAGGTGATTGCTGCTGCGGTGTAGTTCAGAGTGAGATTGCGTAAATTAGTCAAAGTGGTGAAGGTAGGAGTATTTGGTGTTGCATTTGTATTCTCAAGAGCAAAATCGCGAATATTGGTGACTGTACCCGTGAAACTGATTGCGCCGGTTAAATTATTCGCTTGTGTACTTAACAGAAAATCAGTCGGCGATGCAAGGCCTGCGAATGTAGTTGTGCCAGGAACGGTTAACGCGCCTTGTTCACTGACGGAGTTTGCGACTGTTAATGTAAGGTTTTGACCGAAAGATGAGGTGCCAAGTGTCGTCGTCGTAGCATTATTTGTAAACGCTACGTCATTCGTTCCGGAATTTGTGAGAGAAACAACACCGGTAAAATTATTTGAATTATTATTTAATGTAATAACACCCGCATTACCCGTGATCGTCACAGCGCCTGCTGAATTCGCTTGCGAGATCGCGCCTGTTTGCGTTATTCCCACACCATTAAGCGAAAGTGCTCCACTTCCAACTGTTGAAGCTCCCAAGCTTAGCGCAATAGAGTTAGTCAAGCTGACATCATTTGCACCGGAGTTATTAAGAGAAACTGCATTTCTAAAAATATTTCCAGCGTTGGTTAACGTAATAACACCCGTGCCGCCATTAATAGAAACTGTGCCTGCACCTGCAGTCTGCGTGATTGCGCCAGATTGTGTAACACCTATGCCTTGTATGGAAAGTGTGCCAGTGCCAAGTGTTGAAGCGCCTAAAGTTAAACTTGCGTTATTCACTAAAGTCACCGCATTTGCGCCTGAATTATTAAGACCAACCGCACCGGTAAAATTATTCGAAGCATTGTTTAACGTAATCACACCGGCACCCGCATTAATGGTCACAGCACCTGATGAAGCTGCTTGTGAAATAGCGGCAGATTGAGTCACGCCCACGCCAGTTAAGGTGAGCGTTCCAGTGCCAATCGTAGAAGACCCTATGTTCAACACGCTGCTTCCATTTGTAACACTAATATTATTTGCGCCGATATTACTGAGGCCAACCGCGCCGGTAAAAGAATTTGCACTCGTGAGTGTAATCGCATGTGCGCCCGCACTCAGCGTGACAGCACCTGCGCTCGCAGCTTGGGTAATTGCACCAGTCTGCGTTATCCCCGCGCCTGTGAGTGTAAGCGTGCCTGATCCAACAGAGGATGCAGCTAAACTTAACGCCGTACCGGTATTATTCAGCGTAACGTTATTCGCACCAGTGTTAGTGAGAGCAACGGCACCTGTAAATGCATTAATTTGATTTAAAGAAATGGCAAAGCCGCCCGTGGTAATGACATTGGCACCACCGCCCGCTGTTTGTGTAATGCTTCCTGTTTCACTAATTGAATTGGAACCATTAATATTCACCGCACCGGTTCCGACTGCAGAAGTGCCTGCAAATGTCACTGCGGTTGTTGTATTCACAAATGCGTTACTGTTATTGGTATTTAAAGTTAGATTCGATGCCGCAACATCCAGTGCACTCCCTGCGTTCGTACCAATCGTGCCGGTTGAAGCTGTGTTTGCGGTTAAACTTAATGAGCCTGCGGTTATGGTATTTGTGCCCGTATCGGTAATGCTGCCCCCATTTAACAACACGGTTTCTGTTCCAAAATTGGTTGCACCACCGATGATCATGTCGCCCGTCGTACCTGTTTGACCGATCGTCAATGAACTAAATCCACCTGCACCTAATTTCAATGCGCCAATAACGGTTGCAGCACTGCCTGAAGTTATTTGTAAATTGCCTGTGCCACCGCTCACTCCAATCGTGTCATTGGCTGTACTTGTGCCTAATGTCAGTGTGCCTGTTCCTGTAATCGAATTTGCGCCGCCGTTAAAGCTCATGGTTGTCGCAAGTATTGTCAGGTTATCGGCTCCCGCTGCAAGTGTTTTGCCGGAAGCTAAGCTGATTGTTGATCCGTTCAACGTCGTGTTGTTACCGCCAATGGCGACATTGTTAGCGTAAGTTTGCGCGCCAGATGTTACAACACTAATACCACCACCATTACCGTAAGTAATGGTGCCATTTGCATTAGTCGTAATACTGCCGATGTTGATATTGCTATTAAATACAGAATTAGCACCTGTGCCTTGATTAAGGGTTAATCCAAAATTACCACTGAACGTATTATTAAAACCATTCGTTGCAGTCGAGACATTTGCAGAAGTAAGAATAATATTTGTACCCAGAGTAGTTGGACTGAATGTAAACAGCGAATCTGCACTAATGAGAGGATTTGCAGGATTACATGTTCCAACACAACTCAGCGTGATTCCCCCGGCTGCTTGTAGTTGTACTTCACCAAGCGAACCTGAGCCAGGACCTATATTAATGTTAATCGCAATTGAACCAGTACCAGGGCTGTTTGTGCCCGCATTAAGGAAAAGCTGCGATTGGCCAGCACCAGTCAGTGCGGTAGTGATACTTGTGTTATAAACTTGGTTCCCAGTTGTTGTAACATTTAAGCCTGTAGAATTGGAACCTATTACTAATGAACCTCCTCCTGAGGGTGATCGTACTGCAAAACTATTTAATGCTGTGTTTGCTCCAACATTACCGGTTGTTAGAGTCATTGGACGATTACTTGATATAGTAAAGTCGCCGGGTCCGTTAATATCACCTGAAATTGACAAAGTCGCGGCACCAGTTACCAATGAAACATTTGCACCACTGGATATGGTAATTGCGCCAGTATAAACTTGTGGACTTCCATTTGTTGTGACACCGGTTGAACCTGAATTAAAAATAATGTTACTGGCACCATTATTCGCATTGAGCGTCACACCATTGGTGGCGCCCGTGATGCTATTGGTAATGTTTGAATTCAGAATAATATTGGATGCAGCCGTGAGGGTTAATGAAGCTGTGGCATTACTCCATGAAATAGGGGCGTTTAAGGTAATTGTTCCCGCTTGAGCACCGGTTGCGCCGGTAGTGATATTAACGCTCGTGCCCGCATTCAACTTATTAATAATATCAGTATTAAGCACATTGGAAGTATCTGATACGGGTATAAATGTACCTGCACCGTTAAAGTTAGAACCTGGTGGATTTGTAGTAGCTGATGATGAAATGGTTACGTTTTCCGGATCGATTAACCAATTTCCCGCTAATCCATCTGCAGAACGGGCGGATGCACTTCCCTGACTTCCATCCATTGCAAGTGAACCATGACTTGAGGTTTCAACCCATCCACCATTTCCGGATTCAGTGCCGCCCATTGCATTAATGGTGCCGTAGAACTGCGTGTATTTATTCGACCAAAGAACGACTTTACCACCATCACCCGCTGTTAACGCATTTGCAAGAACCGTGGCACCTTTAGAAAAAAATAAATAATCGGCATTTTGTTCTGGTCCTGCGCCGTGCGCATTACCACCAATCAAAACCGTGCCGCCGCCCTTATCACCCGATACATTTATTAATGCATTTTTGTCAACAGCGATTTGGTTTCCTAAAATTTTAACGGTGCCGCCTTTTTTATTTTTTCCACCGGTTGCAATTACTTTACCCGACACATAAGTAAGACCTGACTCATCGCCGCCTAAAATAATTTCACCCCGTCTTTGATGTACGGAACGTGCTTGCGCGACACCCGTCATATTAACAACATTGTCAACAACACCGCGCGCTGCTTTACCTGTCATTAATATTGTTCCGCCATCTGCAATCACAGAACCTGTATTACTCACACCATTACTTAATCGGTTTCCATGTTGATCGTACCCCGCCGAACTTGCTGCTTCATCCACACTAAAGTTGATGAGTTGATCGCCGTAAAGATCAATCGTAAATTTATTTCCTGAAGCTAAAACAACATTTCCCAATCGAGCATGAATGTAGCCATCATTTTCCACACTCGTTCCTATCAAAGCGACCAAACCATAATCTGCAGTTTTGATTGCACCCTTGTTGATAATCGAGCCGGCATAAGGAGAAGGTTTATCAAAACTGTAGTTGCCCGATAAAAAATTAGAATTGGAAATGTCAGATGTCGATGCAATAATTCCACCGACATCCACTCTTGCGCTTGGTCCAAAATAGATGCCTGCCTGGTTGACTAAAATAATTTTTCCATTTGAAGTGAGACTTCCATAAATTTGTGATGCGCCTTGAGTGGGACTAATGCGATTCAGTGCAATGGAACTGCTATTCGGTTGTACGAAATGCGTTTTTTCATCTGCAGCAATATTAAAACTCTGCCAATCGATGATAGCCTTTTGGCTGGATTGATTGATTTGGGTGACGCCGGGTGTTTGTTGAATACTGGCCGAACCTGCTGTGACGACTCCGCCGGTGGGATTTGCTAAAGTTAGCGACGAAAAGACAAAAGAAACTGTGAGAACAGTCAAATTTTTGACCCATTTTTGCAGATCTGTTCGTATCGGTAGCATCTCTCACCCTTCTCCAGGGGTCTGCGGACCCTAACTACTTTGATTAATCTTGATATCTTCTCCTCTATTTTAAGTTTAGTTCATGATTTGACTTTTTGTGGTTGAATAGTGCATTTTTTTTGAAAAAAGGTCGCCCTGGATGCAGTTTCATCTGATTGAAACTATTGTGGAAATGGTAGGTGTAGTTCTGTTAGTGAGGCGAATGTTTTGAGCCCAATCTCTTTTACAACGAGAGGTATCCTTTCCGCTGGAAATTCCACAATTTTTTTAAGAATTCTTCACATGGTTTAGGTGAGCGATCTACTATACCCATCGCACCTCAAGATGCGAAATTTAACAGTTTGGATTGCAAGAAATTGTAGTGATTTTAAAACGAAAAACGGGAGCAATACTTGCAGTATTGTGAGGATTTTTTGTTTTAAAATCGCTGCAAGTTCGCCGCAAGACAAGCTGTTAAATTTCGCATCTTGAGGTACGATGGGTATAGACATTCCCCTTTATTAACACCATAATGATTCCACAGAATTACCATGATCTGGAATTTATGAGCACCACAATTGCGCGCCATGATGCGGCACACTTCATCTCTCATCGCACTTTTTTGTGTTTCAGCCAACAATCTTCATTCAGGAAGGCAGCATGCTTCGTTTTTTTTACGTCGCGTTAATTTTTTTATTTTTAGTGGGCCCACTTTTTGCCGAGAATGCGAACATTGTCAATGTGTATACATTCGCAGAAGAAATTCCTGATTCAGTTCTCGCGCAATTTGAAAAAGAGACTGGCATCAAAGTATATTGTTCTTCGTATGACACGAACGAAGCGATGTATGCAAAATTGCGTGCCACAAAAAGCTCCACCTACGATGTCATCGAACCCTCGAGCTACTATGTTGATCGCATGCGCCGTCATAATTTTTTGGAGACGCTCGATCGCAGTCAACTCCCCGAGTTCAAACATCTTGATCCGTATTTTCTGAATTTAAATTACGATCCCAACAGCGTCTACAGCATTCCTTTTGTCTGGGGTGTGACAGGGATTTTTGTTAACAAAAGTTATTTTGCACCGACGCAAGTGGTACGCTGGTCAGATTTGTTTAGCAAAAAATATAAAAATCAATTGATGATGTTAGATGATCCGCGTGAAGCATTTTCGATGGCATTGTTGATGTTGGGTTATTCCATCAATGATAAAAATCCACATCACATCCAACAAGCGTATCGCAAGCTGTGTGAACTGATGCCCAATATTCGCCTATTCAACACGGATGCGGTCGAATCGATTGTCATCGATGAAGATGCGACGGTCGGAATCGCATGGAATGGGGATTTAATTCGTGCCTATCCGGAAAATCAACAATTGACGTTTATTTATCCCAAAGATGGTTTTGAAATTTGGGTGGATAATTTTGCGATCATGAAAAATGCGCCGCACAAAACAAATGCCTATAAATTCCTTAATTTTCTGCTGCGCCCTGAGATTGCGAAAGAAATTAGCATGAAGATTGGTTATTCGACGGCGAATCTGACAGCTAAAAATTTGATGCCCCCTGAAATCAAGAATAATCCCATGATTTATCCGCCCTATTCTGTATTGGCACGCGGTGAATTTGAAACCGATATTGGCGATAGCACCTTTGCGCTCTATGAAAAATATTGGGAACAATTAAAGATGGGGGTTTAAATACTGGATTGCTTCGCTGCGCTCGCAATGACGAAGAAGGGAAGTCGAGCGCCGCGGAGCAAAAAACAAGAATTTTATAAACCGAAGGCCCCATCATCATTTAATAAGGATTTAATTGAT